>NZ_BAAHAR010000011.1:0-148403 GCF_054777395.1 Nocardiopsis oceani | reverse complement strand
CAGCGCGGCGAGCTCCTCGTAGGAGGGCGCGGTCTGGTCGGAGGAGGTCACGGGTTCATCGTTGCAGCCCAGGGGTCCCTCTCGCAGGCGAACCGATCAACTCACCCAAAGACCTGAACAGTCACCACGACAGGACAGCCTGAACAGAGAATCACGCTACGTAACGACCGCTTACTCGGAAAGGCTCCATGTATGCGGCGAACACCGCTCGGTGGCCCTTTCCCCGATTTTCCCGGTGATCTTGCTGCCAGAAGCAATTTCGGCGCCGAAATTGCTTCTGGCAGCAAGATCATCCCCGATGAGCGACCTGGAATTCCAGGTGCCAATAAATTCCCCACCTGGTGGCCCGGTGGCCTGGTGGCGGGGTGCGACAAAAGACAGGGGGCACCCCTGACGAAAGTCATGAATTCAGTGCGAACCCCTGATAGCGCTTCCTTTCTTCGGCCTTTTCGCTTACAATGGAGTCATGACGATCTCTCCTGCAGCACCCACCCCCACCGGGAACACCCCGGTGGATGTTGCGGTGGACGCTGCCCGGGAAGAGAGCGCCGGCTTCTTCGGCCGCGACGTGCCCCTGGGGGCGGCGGGTGAGGTGTTGGACCAGGCCACCCGGGTGTGGGAACAGCTCGACCAGATCAAGGTGTCCATGGCCGCCCGGCTTGCCCAGCTGGAAGCCACCGGACAGCTGCTGGAGCAGGGCGGGCAGAAGAGCCTGGAGGCGTGGCTGCGCCACGCCTTCGGTATCCCCGCCGCCCAGGCCAATGACCTGGCCCTGATCGGCCGCGCCGAATTCCGTCAGGAAATGGTCCCCACCATCCAGGCGTTGCACTCCGGGGTTCTGTCGGTGGGTGAGGCCGCCGCGGTGATCAAGGGCGCCGATGCGGGTGTGGAGAAAAGGGAGAAGGGCGACCACCCCGACCCGGAGCTGTTCCGGGCGAAAATGGAGTTCGGGATCCTGGGGTTCAAGGAGTCGCGGCCGAACATGTCGGTGGGTCAGATCACCCGCTTTGCCCACCAGCTGTGCATGGGGCTCAACCCGAACAAGGTGGAGAAGGACCACGAGGCCGCCCATGCGGCCCGGGGTGCCCAGCTGGTCACCACCTTCGACAAAACTTTCCTGTTCCAGGTGTGGGGCTCGCCCGCTGACGCCCTGCGGATCCAGGTGGTGTTGGACAACTACCTGGTGCCTTTCCACCCCGAGGACGGGCTGTCCAAGTACGAGCGCACCTACGACGCTCTGATGGCCGCGTTGGGGTTCGCCCAGTCCCACCAGGGGTGCGAGACCCCGACTACGGCGACGGCGTTGATCAACATCACCGTGCCTGCCACGTCCCTGGCCGGGGATGAGGAAGCCGAAGACGCGGCACCGGCTACCACCGAGACCGGGCAGGTGGTGCCCATCTCGGTGGTGCGTGAGCTGCTGGGGGAGAGCTGGATCCGCCGGTTGGTGGTGGAGCAGAAGAACGGCCAGGTCCTGGACGTGGGTCGCTCGTGCCGGTTGGCCCCGCCCCGCATCCGGGCGGCCGCCTTCCACGGGCACACCAGCTGCGCATGGCAGTACGGGTGCGACGTGCCGCTGCCCTGGACTCAGGCCGATCACATCGTGGAGTTCTGGCAGGGCGGCACCACCAGCGCCGCCAATATCCAGCCGCTCTGCGCGACCCATAACCAGGTCAAGCACCGGTGGTCGGTGCGCCAGGACCGCCGAATGTGGTCCGGACGCAACCGAGGCCGCACCCAGGGCCGGGGCGGGGACCCGGATGGGGACCCAGCCCCACACCCAACCCCCTAACCACCACACCCCACCAAACACCCCGTCACCACCGGGCCCCTACCCGAACACGCCCATGCCCAGGCACCGAGTCCTCCACCCCCGGGTGTCCGCCGCACACCATGACCAGCCGCGACACCCCCAGGCGTCGAAGCGCCGGCGCAGTGGCCCACCCGGCCCAAGGCCGTGCCGTTCGGGGTTCGCAGCAGAGATTGACCGGCCGCGACACCGCCAGGCGTCAACGCTCCGGTGGAGTGGCGGTTGACGGCCGCCAGGCCGTGCTTGTGCCGTTGGGCCCTCCGGGCCCATCGCCACCCCGACCACACGTCCCCCGTTTCCTGATAGCCGCCAACCCGCCGTCGCAGCGAAGCGGGTCAAGGTGGAGCGCCAATGACGCGCGAAGCGCTCGATGGCGACGACCTTGAGGCGCGTAGCGGAGACGGCCACCATCGGGCGGCAGGAAACGGGGAAAACCACCCGCACAAGACTATGGACCCACGGGCATCCACGTCCATCCCCATAGCTCTATCCCGCCCAGGCCCCCACCTCTGCCCTCGTCCCGGCCCCGACCCCCATCTCTCCTCCCCTCCACGATGCCGCTTTCCATTGACAAGTTGCGGGACCATGGGTCAATCTTGTCAATGAAAAGTTCGCGCCGTTGAAGGGTCTGCCTTGGCACCTCTCATCACCCTCGTCTCCGTCGCTCTGCTGCTCGGGTGTGCCGGTGCCCTGGGAGTCCGGTCGCTACGCCCTTGGCGGGTTCCCTTGCGTGGGGGACTCGCCGCCATGTTCGTCGTGACCGGGGTGGTCCACTTCGCCTTTATGCGGGACGAGCTGATCGCGATGGTTCCGCCGCAACTCCCCGCGCCGGGCCTCCTGGTGACCGTCACCGGTGTGCTCGAACTCGCGGGGGCGGCAGGCCTGCTGTGGGGCCGGACCGCTCCTTGGGCCGCTGGAGGGCTGACCCTGCTGCTCATCGCCATGTTCCCGGCCAATGTGTACGCGGCGCTTGAAGGCCAGAGTGCCATGGCCAGCGACTCGCTTCTGGCGCGGACCCTGCTCCAAGTGCTCTTCGTGTCCGCGACTCTCGCTGTCGTGGTCGAACACGTCCGACGGCGGAACCCGGACGCGCGTACGAACAGCCTCATCAGCAGGGATATCCCGTAAGCTGCCAGGACGGTTTCTTGCACCCCCAGACTCGCTGTGCTGGCCAAGGCCCGCGCCTACGCCGACGAAGGCGACCTGCGGTTCGCCGCGCAGATGCTCAAGCACGCCGTGTTCGCGGAGCCGTCGAACCCCGACGCCAGGGAGCTGCTCGCCTCGGTCTACCAGCGGCTCGGCGAGGGAGCGGAGAACGCCACCTGGCGCAACTGCTACCTGACCGGCGCGAGTGAGCTGCGCGACGGTGTGGTGAAGACGGAGATCGGCTCGTCGATCCTGGCCGCCATGCTCACCGCCACCCAGCTCTTCGACACGATCTCCATCCGGCTCCATCCGGGTGAACGGCTCCAAGGCCGCCGGGACGCCGCTGGTCATCGACTGGAACATCACTGACCTCGGGAAGAGCTACCGCTCCCAGCTGTCCAACGGAGCCTTCGTCCACTGGCCCATCAATCGTCCACGACACCCTGCCCGATGACTTGTTCGAGCTCTGGCCAGAACACGAGCAGCCCACGGACGCCCTCGTCCGCCCCTACATGCTCCGGGAATGACGCCAAAGTCGCTCTGGCCTGCACTGCCCTAAGTGTCCAGCAGCTGGGTGACGGTGTGTTCTCCGATGGCGCCCAGCAGCGGGTGTTCGTCGGCGCTGATAGCCAGCAGGGCGGCGTAGAGGATCGCCCAGGCGCGGGCGCGGTGCCAGGTGTGTTCGTCGATCCCGGTCAGGTGGTCCAGGTCGGAGCGTAGGCGGGCGCGGTCCTCGGTGTTGAACGTCAGCCAGGCGACGGCGAGGTCGGAGGCGGGGTCGCCGGAGGTCAGGTCGCCGAAGTCCAGGACCGCGGCCAGGGCGAGGCGGCCCTCGGCGCGGGTGCGCGTATCGGTGCTCACCAGGATGTTCGCGGGGTGCAGGTCGCCGTGCAGCCAGAGCGCCGGACCGGTCCAGTCGGGGGTGTCGACCAGCTTCTCCCACAGGGCGAGCAGCTCGGCCCTGCGGGGGATGCCGCTGTCGGCGAGGCGCTCGCGCAGCTTGGCGTCGCGTACGCGCAGGGGCACGCCCCGGAACGGGTTCTCGGGCGCGTCGTCGGGTGCGGGCGCGTGCAACCGGGCAAGGAACCGGGCGAGCGGTTCGACCAGGTCGGAGCGCTCATCGACCGGTATCTCGGCGGCGGTGCGGCCCTCGAACCACGGGTTCACCGACCAGTGCCAGGGGTAGCCCTGGCCGGGTGCGCCCACGCGCAGCGGGGCGGAGACGGGGACACCCACCCGGTCGGCGATCCCGGGCAGCCACCGCTGCTCGTTCACCACCAGTTGCGCGGCGACCTCGCGCCTGGGCATGCGGACGCACATGTGCTGGCCCAGGGCCAGGATCGCGTTGTCCCAGCCGTTGGCGACCGGCGCGACGGGCAGTTCCGCGAGGTCGGGGTGCTGGTCCCGGAGCAGCCGGCGGACGAGTTCGGGCGTGATGGCGACTTCGGCCGGAGGGGTGCGCATCACCCCAGTATCGGACACTGGTGCCGGGTACCGGGTGGGGCTCAGTAGTAGACCGCGAGCGGTCCGTTCGGGCCGTCGATGACGTTCACCGGGGTCTCGAACACCCTGGTGAGGACGGTGTCGGTCATGATCTCCCGCGGGGTGCCGAACTCGACGACGGAGCCGTCCTTGACCGCGCAGATCCGGTCGGCGTAGTGGCCCGCGAAGTTGATGTCGTGCAGCACGATCACGATCGTGCGCTCCAACTCCTCGGCGGCGCGGCGCAGGTGCTTCATCATCTGTACCGAGTGGCGCATGTCGAGGTTGTTGAGCGGTTCGTCCAACAGGACGTATTCGGTGTCCTGGCAGAGCACCATCGCGACGTAGGCGCGCTGACGCTGCCCGCCCGAGAGCTGGTCGAGGTAGCGGTTCTCCAGGTCGGTGAGGTCCAGGAAGTCGATCGCCCGGCTGACGACCTCCTCGTCCTCCACGGTTAGCCGCCCCTTGGAGTAGGGGAAGCGCCCGAAGGCGACGAGCTGGCGCACGGTCAGCCGGGTGATGAAGTGGTTCTCCTGGCGTAGGACCGAGACGATCTTGGCCAGGTCCTTGGACGGCGTCTTCGTCACGTCGTAGCCGGCGATCTCGATGGTGCCCTCGTCGATGCCGAGCAGGCGCCCCACCATCGTCAGGAGCGTCGACTTCCCGGCACCGTTCGGACCCACCAGCGCGGTCACGCCGCCCTTGGGGATGGTGAGGTCCACGGGGCCGATCACGACCTCGCTGCTGTACTCCTTGCGCACACCTTCGAGGGTGATCACAGCCGGCCCTTTCTGAGGATGACGAACAGGAACACCAGGCCGCCGACGAGCTCGATGATGATCGAGACCACACCGTTGGCGTAGAAGATGTTCCGCATGACGAAGTAGGCGCCGCTGAGCACGACGAAGCAGGTCAGCGCGGCGACGGGGAAGACGTAGCGGTGGTCGTGGGTATCGGCGAACTGGTAGGCCAGGGTGGCCACGAGGAAGCCCAGGAAGGTCATCGGCCCCACGAGCGCGGTCGAGACCGCCATGAGGATCGAGACCAGGAACAGCACGCGCATGGTCTCGCGTCGGTGGTTCAGCCCCAGTCCCGTGCTCGCGTCCCGGCCCAGCGCGACCAGGTTGAGGCGTCGTGAGCTCAGTACCAGCAGGGCCGCCGCGGCCACACACAGCGGTACCGCGACCGGCAGGTAGTCGGCGTCGGCGTTGGCGACGTTGCCGAACAGGCGTGCCGCGAGAACGTCGAACTCACTCGGTGTGAGAAGGCGCTGCATGAAGGTCGACACCGAGGCGAGGCCACCACCGATGATGATGCCGATCAGCAGCATGACCTGGAGGTTCGCGTACTTGCCGGACAGCAGCCAGCCGTACAGCAGCATCGCGAAACCGACCATGAGCGTGATCTGCAGCAGGAACTGCGAGACCCCTTGGATCGCCATGATCCCGGCGACGCCGAGGAAGTACACCGCGCTGGTCTGGACGGCGATGTAGAGCGCCTCGAAGCCCATGATCGACGGGGTGATGATGCGGTTGTTGGTCACGGTCTGGAAGCTCACCGTGGCGATCGCCTGGCAGATCGCCACCACGGCCATGACCACGATGTTGGTGGCGCGCATCTCCGCGATGCGCCAGAAGCCCTCCGAGCCCACCGGCATCGGATTGTCCCAGGCCAGCAGGCCGAACGTGAACCCGGCCGCGAGCACCACGAGCACCGTGACGACGGTCCAGTAGCGGCGCCGGGCGCGTTTGGTGGGCAGGGTCCGGGAGGACCGCTCGGGCTGCGCGTCGAGCGGTGCGGTCACACGGGAAGGGCTCACAGGGGAAGCGGTCGACTCAGCCACGGCGGCGCTGCCTCAACAGGAGAAGGATGAACACGACGGCGCCGACGATCCCGAGGATGAGGGACACGGGCACCTCGAAGGGCATGATGAGGGTCCGGCCGATCAGGTCGCACACCGTGACGATGCCGATACCGAGCAGGCACACCCACGGAAGGTTGCTGCGCAGGTCGTCGCCGCGGAACATCGAGACGATGTTGGGGACGATGAGCCCGAGGAACGGCAGGTTGCCCACGATCACGGTCACCACGCCGGTCGCCACCGCGATGAGGCCGGTGCCCAGCATGATGATCCGGTTGTAGTTCAGGCCGACGTTGGTGGAGATCTCCTGGCCGAGCCCGGCGACCGTGAACCGGTCGGCCACGACGAACACCGCGACGGCCACGAACGCCACGATCCACAGCAGTTCGTACTGGCCTCGGAGAACCGAGGTGAAACTGCCCGCGAACCACACGCCGAGGTTCTGCAGCATGTCGGTCTGCAGCGCGATGAAGGTCGACACCGCGCTGACGACGGCGCCCAGCATGATGCCCACGATGGGGACGATCAGGGAGGAGCGCAGGGTGACCCGGCGCAGGAACAGGAAGAACACCATCGTGCCGATGAAGGCCGCCAGGACCGCGCCGAACATGCGGGTGCTGATGCTCGCGCCGGGGACGAGGATCATCACCGTGAGCAAGCCCAGCCCGGCCCATTCAGTGGTGCCGGTGGTGGTCGGCTCGACGAAGCGGTTCTGCGTCAGCAGCTGCATGACCAGGCCCGACATCGCCATTGCGGCGCCCGCCAGCACGAGGGCGATCGTGCGGGGGATGCGGGTGATCGCGAACATCTCGCCGCCGTCCTCGGCGCCGAAGAGGTCGTACACCCCGGTGGCCAAGGAGAGCGCGAGCAGGGCGCCCACGACGGCGATGCCGACGAGTAGTTTCCAGTCGAAGAGCCGCCCCTTGCGCCCTGTGCGCGACGAGGTAGGGGTGCGCGTGCGCGACGGGGAGGCGGGCGGGGCCGTCATGTCCGCCCTTCACAGCGGCACGCGCCGGCGGTGTTCTCAGCACCGTCGGCGCGCGCCGTTCGGATGAGCCGGATCAAGCCTGGTCCTCCAGCGCCTCGGCGAACGCAGTGAAGAAGTCCGTGTAGGTCTGGATGCCCTCGTTGGTGTAGGTGTCGATGGGCATGTGGACGATCTGCTCGTCCTCCACGGCGGTCACACCGGAGAGCGCCTCGGAGCTCGACAGGATGTTCTCGGCGGTCTCGTAACCGTCCTCGTCGGCGGCGACGGCGGCGTCGCGGTCCATCACGAGGATCCAGTCGGGGTCGGAGTCGGCGATGGCCTCGACGGAGATGTCGTCGCCCTGGTGGTCGTCGCTGGCTCCGTCGACCTCGAGGGCGGGGCTGAGCTCGAAGATGTCGAAGACCGGGCCCAGGGTGCGGCCGACGCTGGGGGCCAGGTACCCGATCTCTCCGCCGGAGGTGGTGACGGCCATGACGCTGTCGTCCTCGTCGTAGGCGTCGTTGACCCGCTCGATGGCTGCGTCGAAGTTGCCGATGAGGCTCTCGGCCTCGTCCTGCTTGTCGAAGACCTCGCCGAGCGCGGTGGTCTGGCGTTTGAGCTCGGCGTCGAAGGGCTCGTCCTCCTGCGGGTCGAGCTCCAGGACGGTGGCGTCGGGGACGAGGTCGGCGATGTCGTCTTGGTACTGGGTGAACCGCTGGCCGTTGATGACGAGGTCCGGTTCGGCGGCGACGATCGACTCGAGGTCGGGCTCGTTGTGAGTGCCGATGTCGATGATCGAGTCGTCCTGCGTGTAGTCGATCGTGTCGGGCATCAGCGAGACAGCGGCGGCGGACAGTTCGATGTCCCAGTCCGACAGCGTCTGGAAGGTGCGGTTGTCGAGCGCGACCACGGACTCGGGCGGAGCCGTCACCGACTGCGTGCCGTTGTTGTCCTCGATCTCGACCGTGGCGCTGTCCGCGGCCGAGTCGTCGGTGTCCTGAGGGGCGGACGAGCAGCCGGCGAGAACCAGGGCGGAGGTCAGGACGATCGAGAGTCCCGTGATAGGACGACCGGGGGATCTCATGGAGGTTCTCCTTCAGGTGATGTGAACAAAGGAGAGCCTAACCTAACTTTATTCGGTCCTGTGCAACGGAGTCCCGTTTGAGACGTTGAGCTCAGTCCTGAGCGCTGTGACCAGCGGGTAATAAGGGACACGTCGTCGAGAAGCAGGGGTGCAGGCACCCCTATTTGCACTCGTGTGGGCGCCATGGCGCCTCTCCTCCACACAGACATAACGTTGAAAACCGGTGCCGCCGGTGTCGGGGGTTCCACCTACTTCGGGAGGGGCAGTTCCAATGCCCGACAGCATGACCGCGATCCGGGGAGCCAAGAGGGGCAGCGACTTCGCCCAGCTCTCCCGGCGGATTCAGGACGCCGGACTCATGGAACGGGCCCCGGTCTACTTCGCGGTACGCCTCACCCTCATCGCCCTGGCCTTCGTCGGGGTCTGGGGCGCTTTCTTCCTCATCGGGAACTCGTGGTGGCAGATGGTCACCGCCGTCGCCATGGCCGCCGTCTTCGGCCAGGTCGGGCTGGTCTCACACGAGCTCGCGCACCGCCAGATCTTCAACGGGCGCCGCCTGAGCGAGGCGGTCGGCCGCGGTGTCGGCAACCTCGGTATCGGCCTGGGCTACGGGTGGTGGCAGGACAAGCACACCCGGCACCACGCCAACCCCAACCACGAGGAGAAGGACCCGGACGTCCAGGCCGAACTGTTCGTGTGGTCCGAAGGCCAGGCGCGCCAGGCCCGGGGGATCCCGGCGTTCTTCGGCAAGTACCAGGCCTTCCTCTTCTACCCGGTCCTCCTCCTGGAGGGGCTGAACCTCCACTACGGCAGTGTGCGGGCGCTCTTCAAGCCCTCCACCAAGCACCGCGTGCTCGAGGGGGCGCTCCTCGCCGCCCACTTCGCGCTCTACCTCGGGGCGGTCTTCACCGTCCTGGACCCGCTCCAGGCGGTCGCTTTCATCGCGGTCCAGCAGGGGCTGTTCGGGGTCTACCTGGGATGCATCTTCGCGCCCAACCACAAGGGCATGCCGACCCTGAAGAAGGGCGAGAAGCTCGACTTCCTCCGCAAGCAGGTGCTGACCTCGCGCAACGTCCGGGGCGGGGCCTTCACCGACCTGGCGCTGGGCGGGCTCAACTACCAGATCGAGCACCACCTGTTCCCGAGCATGCCCAGCCCGCATCTGGCGAAGGCGCAACCGATCGTGCGCGACTACTGCGCGGAGATCGGGGTGTCCTACCACGAGACGGGCTTCATCCGCTCGCATGCCGAGGCACTCACCCACATGCACCGGGCGGGCGCCCCGCTGCGCGAGGGAGCCCCCGCTCAGAAGACACCCGCCTGACCCGGCCGCCCGTGCCAGGCCGTGGCGATCGCGTCCGCGGTGGCGACCACCGCCGCGTGTCTGGCCAGGACCGTGAGCGTGTGGACCGCCAACTCCCGTTGGTAACTGGCGGTCGCGTCCGAGGCGACCACTGTCCGGAACCCCAGCTGGAAGCCGTCCCGGACGGTGGCGTCGACACAGCAGTCGGCGGTCAGCCCGCACACGGTCAGCCAGGTGACCCCGGACGCCCGCAGACCGTCCGCCAGCGGCGTTCCGTGGAAGGCCGAATAGCGCCGTTTGACGACGACCATCTCATCGGGTCCGGGCGCCACCCCGAACCAGTCCGCTCCGGCCGTGCCGACCAGGCACGGTTCCCGTGCGAGACGGTGCTCCCGCGACTCGTGGAGGAGGTCGCGCAGCCAGAGCGAACTCCCCCACGGTGCGTCGGGCTCCTGTTCGAGGGCGGCCCAGACCACGCGCACCCCCGCGGCCCGGGCGTCCCGTACCAGCCCGGCCGTGCGCTCCACGGCCGCCGCAACGCGGTCCCGGGCCTCCCCGTCCAGCCAGGGCAGCCGGTCCGGGTCGGCGAAGTCACGCTGGACGTCCACCACCAGGAGCGCGGCCTCCGCCAAGGGGGCGGGTACGGGACGGGGACGGCCGGACACGTCCGTGAGCACACCGGTCACGGTGAGACCGGTCCCTGCCGGAGCAGGGGCATGACCCGCTCACCGAACTCCCGGAGGTCGGCACGGTAGTCCGGGAAGATCAGCATCAGCCCGTCCAGCTCCGCCTCGGACACCACGGTGCGGATGCGCTCCGCCACCGTCTCGGGGGATCCGGTGACGAAGGGGGTCTGGAAGGCCTCGTCCTCTGGACGTTCCGCGGTCAGCGACAGTGCCTTGTCCAAGGGCAGCCCCCACGAGCGCTTCATGCTGACGATCGCGTCCACGTCGGCGCCCCGCCCGTACTCGAGCCTGCGTGCCTCGGCCGCCTCGTCGGTCTCGGCCATGACCACGGTGAGCATCGAGTAGGTGCGGATGCTCCGCCCCTCCCGGGCAGCGCCCTTCTTCACCTGGAGGCTCGCCTCCCGCAGGCCGGGCAGGTCCTGGGCGGTGAGGAACGAACCGTCGCAGTGCCGGGCCTGGAAGCCCAGGCCCGCGGGGGAGCGTCCCGCGCCCACCAGGGTCGGCAGCGGATCGGGGTGGGGCAGGGAGCGGCAGTCGTCGAGCTGGATGAACTCGCCGTCCATCGTCACCGAGTCCTCGGTCCACAGCCGCCGCAGGGCGGTGGCCCACTCCTCGGTGTACCGGTAGCGGTCGGCGTGGTCCAGGTCCTCCCGCCAGAGCCCCATCTGCTGGAACTCCTTGGCGTAGGCGCCGACGACGATGTTCATCCCGGCGCGCCCGCCGCTGACTTCCTGCAGGGTGGTGAACATCTTCGCGGCCAGGGCCGGATGGAAGAGGTTGGTGTGGACCGTCCCCCACACCTTCACCCGTTCGGTGGCCTCGGCGAGGGCCGACATCATGGTCATGGATTCCAGGGTGTGCTCCCAGTGGCCGGTGGCGCCGCCGTAGCCGCGCCACTTGCCCATGGACATGACGAAGTCGAAGCCGTGTTCCTCGGCGAGTACCGCGGCCGCGCGGTTGTACTCGTAGCTGGCCTCCGGGTGCGGCGCCGTCTCGGAGACGATCCAACCGCCGTTGCCGATGGGGAGGAAGATCCCGTACTCGGTCCCGGCCGCCGGAGTCCGGTCTGGTGTTGCCAACGTGGGCTCCTTGGTTGTCGCTGGTCCTGTTGTCACTCGTCGGCGGGCCAGATCACCTCGGTCGCCACGTGGACCGACTCCAGGTAGCGGGGGTCGAACAGGGGCTCCAAGTCCGGCATCTCGTCCAGCTCACCGTTGGCCAGGAGCGTGTCTCCCTCCTCCTCGGTGAGGTTGAGGTCGATGTACCCGTTGGGTTGGTCGTCCGGGGTGGAGGCTCCCACGAGTTCCCGTTCGGTGTCCCACACCTTCAGATTGTGGTCGGTGTCGTACCCCGCCTCGTCCAGGTCGGCCGCGTAACCGACGCACTCCTCGCCGTTGTCCTCGCAGTAGTCGAAGGCGTGGGATGTCGCGCGCAGGAAGTCCTCGACGGCCCCCGGGTGCTCCTCGGCCCAGTCGGGGTTGGTGGCCATGACCCCGAAGGAGCCGACGACCCCGAAGTCCTCGGGGAGCCACTCCGTGTACTCCTCGTCCATGGCGTCGAGCTGGTGCGGCTCGTTGGAGCGGAACCCGGTCAGCGCCTGCACCTGGTCGCGGGGCAGGACACTGGGGTCGTACCCGGCCTCGACTTCCTCGATGGTGTCGAGGTCGACGTCCGCGGCGACCAGCATGGCCTCCAGCGGTGCCGGGATCATGCTCTGGTGGCCGATGGTCTGGTCCTCCAGATCGGTGAGGTCCTCGATATCGGGCCCGGTGATCAGCGAGGAGATCGGCACGTGCCCGTAGGTGGCGATCCCGACGATCTCGTGGTCGCGTTCGTTGGCCTGCAGGATCTCGGCCTCGTTGCTCGTGGGCGTGAAGTGGGCGGTGCCCGCCGAGACGAGTTGGGCGTTGCCCATGACGTCGCCGTTGCCCGGCTGGATCTCCACGTCCAGGCAGAGGTCGTCGAAGTATCCGAGCCCTTCGGCGGCGAACACCTCGAGCTGGGTGACGGAGGCTTGGTAGTGGTAGCCGGTGATGTAGGTGATGGTTCCGGCAGAGCTGTTCGCGTCACAGCGTTCCTGGTCGATCTTGGCGGCGTCGCCGGTGGTGCCGTCGGCTTCGTTCGCGCCGCAGGCGGAGGCCAGGAGCGCTGCCGCCACGAGGGCGGAGGCGGGTCTGAACCTGCGGGCGGGTCTGGCGGTGGCAGGACTGGCGGTGGCGGGGTGGACGGTCATGGGGGGTTCCGTTCATCTGGAGGGTTCGAGTTGTGAGTCGTGCCAGAACAGAAGTCGGCGTTCGACCGCTGTGACCAGCGCGAGCATGAGGACGCCCATCGTCGCGAGGCAGGCGATGGCGGCGTAGACGTAGTCCAGTCGGGCGGTGGCCGCGGAGTTGCGGATCATCGTTCCGAGGCCGCCTGAGGACCCGGCGGCGACGAACTCCGCGACTACGGCGCCCACGATGGACAGGGGGAACACCACTCGTAGGGCGGCGAGGGTGTAGGGCAGGCTGCTCGGAATCCGCAGGCGGAAGAGCACCTCCATGCGGGAGGCGTGCAGCGTCTCGAAGACCTGCAGCACCGGAAGGGGGACCGAACGCAGCCCAGTGGTCACGTTGATCAGGACCGGGAAGAAGGTGATGATCGCGGTGACCACGACTTTGGGGGTCATCCCGAACCCGAACGCCACCACCAAGGCGGGGGTGATGGCCACGACCGGGGTGACGTTCAGGACCACGGCGAGCGGCATGAGTGCTCGACGCAGTACCGGGATCTCCGACATCAGCAGCGCGAGGACGAAGGCAGTCCCGGCACCGAAGGCCACACCGGTCAGGGCGATCTGGAGCGTGGCCCAGGCGTTGCTCAGGAACAGCACGGGGTCGCCGACGAGGGTCCCGGCGACCTCGGACAGCTCGGGGAGGATGTAGGGGTGTTCGGCGGCCACCGCGGACCAGGCGAGGCCGAGAACCACCAGCAGGACTGTGGTGGGGAGCCAGACGGCCGGGTGCAGCAGTGACCTGCGGCGGGGATGGCGGGGGCGGTGTGGTGCCGGTGCCGGGGTCCGGTCCCCGGTGGCGGGGGAGGCCTCAGGCACCCGGGTGTGCGGGTCCGTTTTCCCGTGCACCGGCTTCACCGCGCAACGAGGCCGTCGGCCGCGGACGCGGACTCCCACGCACTGTGGAGCCGGGCGCGCACCCGTTCCTCCACGGCCCGCTGGTCGGCGGCGGCCACCGTGTCCCGGCCGCGGGGCCGGGGCAGGTCGACGGGCACGACGCCGTGTACGCGTCCGGGGCGGCCGGACATCACCACGACTTCGTCCGAGAGCATGACCGCCTCGTACACGGAGTGGGTCACGAACACGACCGTGGCCGCGCGGCCCTGCCACAGGTCGAGGAGCTGGAGTTGGAGGCTCTCCCGGGTGAACTCGTCGAGCGCGGAGAACGGTTCGTCCATCAGGAGGACGTCCGGGCGGAGCCCGAAGGCCCGGGCGATCGCCACCCGCTGGCGCATGCCCCCGGACAGTTCGTGGGGGTACTTGTGGGCGGAGTGGTCGAGGCCGACCGCGCGCAGCAGTTCGTCGGGTGAGTCCCCGTGGCGTCGGGCCCTGCGGTTGACCTTCGCCGGCAGGACCACGTTCTGGCGCACCGTGAGCCACGGCAGCAGGGCCGGTGTCTGCGGGACCAGGCCCACGGCCTTCCGGCGGCACACCTGCCGGGGGGACTCCCCGAAGAGGGACACGTGCCCGCTGTCGTGGGGTTCGAGGCCGGCGATGACCCGGAGCAGGGTCGACTTGCCACAGCCGCTGGGGCCGATGAGGCTGACGAAGCGGCGGTGCCGGATGTCGAGGTCGATGCTGTGGAGTGCGGGCCGATCGGGTTCGCCGCCCTCGTAACTCTTGGTCAGGCCGCGTACTTCGATGTGATCGCCGGTCACGGTGTGTCCGTCGCCGACATCGGAGCGTTCGTTTGCAGGACACAGTGTTCCACTGCGCACCCTCCATGTGGTCGTCCCAGCGCAGGGGCGGGTAGGGACGTCGTTGGAGAGCGGGCGGAAGCAGTGGTGAGGCCGACGGCCCGCGGGGTCGTTGACCCGACAAAGCTAGGAGCGGGGGGTCACTGGTCAGTGAACACGTGATCACGGCCAGGTATCGGGCTGGCGTCTCCGTGTTCGGGGGCGACGATGACCACGTGGATCCGCCAGTGCTCCAGCGCGGTCGGAAGCCACGCGCCCGGGCTCAGGAGCCGGGTGAACTCGGGGCTGAGCGCGAGCACGGCCTGGGCTTCCGGATAGACGCTGTCGCGCAGCCACATGAGCTTGAAGGCGTCGGCGATGACCTTGTTGCGGTGGCTGGACTTGAGTTGCCCGCGCACCTGGGTGCACTGGACGAGGACGTTGGGTGGATCGCCGTCGGCACCGTCTACGGCGATGCGGATGCCGTCGTGCAGGGAGAACTCGCGCGGGGTGAGCTGGCAGCCGACGTTCTCGGCGAGAGTGTGGAGCTGAGCGGAGCGGTTGGTTCGGGTTGCTTCGCGGTCAGTGGAGCTTCGGGGCGGGGGGCTCATGGAGGCGACGATAGTGCACACAAAACCCTAACCGCAGTCCTTGTGCGTTTGTGCGAGACGGCCTCGCGGGTGGGTTCGGGGCGGCCTCGCCGGTCGTGCGCCGCCGTTGGTGCGAGGCCACCGTTGAGTGGAGCCCGTGGAACCGGGGCCGGCTGTCACCCCTTCTCTCCCTGGTCCCAGCGGAAGAGGCGCACGGCCAGTGCGACGAGGAGCACGGTGGTGCCGAGGAGGACCAGGACCGACTGCCAGACGGGGTGGAGCGGTTCCCATCCGGGGGTCTGCCCGAAGAACAGGTCGGCGAGGTAACTGGGCGGAAAGTGGCCGACCGCCCGCGCGAAGGACTCCGGGAGCATGCCCATCGGCAGGAACATGAAGCTGAGCATCACCGACCCCATCTGCACGAACAGGGCCGTGTGCGTGGCCGCGTCGACGCCGCGCATCACTCCGCCGATCAGGTAGCCGACGGCGCCGAACAGGAGCAGGCCCAGGAGGGACGCCCCGAACAGGGCCGGGATGTGGTCGGGCGCTACGTGGCCGAGCGCGGCCCCCGCGCCGATCAGGACGGTCACCTGGAACAGGACCAGCCCTAGGCGCACGGGCATGTGCGTCAGCAGCAGCCGGGCGCGGCCGACCGGGGTGGTGCCCAGGAGGCGGAAGAAGCCCTGGGCCCGCAGGTTCACGAGAGGGCCGGCGGTTCCGGTCAAGGGTGCGCTGGTCACCGTGAGCAGGAGGACGATCGGGACGATCATCTGCTGGAAGGACAGAACGCTCTCGGCTCCGGGTCCGGTGGGCTCGGGGACCACCTCGGCCATGGTGAAGAACAGCGCCGCCAGGGCGAGCGGGAGGACCAGCGCCACCACGGAGTTGCGGTGGTCGCGGACGAACTCTCGGGTGTGCAGGCCGAGGAGCTCGCGGGTGGCGGAGAGCGGGGCGCGGCCGGGCGTGGTCGCGGTGCGGGTGGTCATCGGACCTCCTCTGGGGTGGATTCGGCGTCCGCGTCGGCGAAGGAACGGCCGGTGCGGTCGCGGAAGAGCTGTTCCAGCGAGAACCCCGTCCCCCGGCTCGCGTGTTCGGGGACGTGTTCCGCGACCAGGTCGTCCGGGCGGCCGAGGGCGGTGGTGCGCCCCCGGTCCAGGAGGGCGACCCGGTCGCACAGTTCGGCGGCCTCCTCCATGGAGTGGGTGGACAGCAGGGTGGTCCCGCCGCCGTCGCGGTGGGCGCGGATCGCCGTCCACAGGTCGTGGCGGGCGTTGGGGTCCATGCCGGTGGAGGGTTCGTCGAGGACGAGCAGGCGAGGCCGGGAGATGAGCGCGGTGCCGACCAGGAGCCGCTGCCGCTGACCGCCGGAGAGCTTGCCGACGCGGACGTCGCGGGAGCCGGCCAGTCCCATGCGCTCGACGACCTCCGCGGGGTCGTCGGGGGCCGGATAGAGGGAGGCCCACAGTTGCAGGGTCTCGGCGACGGTCTGGCGCTCGAACAGGGCGGCCTTCTGCGGCTGGACGGAGACACACGCGCGGATCTCGGCGCGCTCCCGGATCGGGTCGAGGCCGAGGGTCCGGGCGGTGCCTTCGGTGGGGGAGCGCAGTCCGGCGAGGATCTCGATGGTGGTGGTCTTGCCCGCTCCGTTGGGGCCGAGCAGCCCGAAGATCTCACCTTGGGAGGCGGTCAAGTCGATCCCGGCGAGGGCGGTCACCGCGCCGTACCGCTTGACCAGGCCTGAGGTCTCCAGTGCCGGTGCTTGGTGGATCATGCGCATGCCTTCCGTAGGGGGCGCAACTTCCTCCAGGCTGACAATAACTTTCCATGTTGGCAAGTGATTTCCAGAAGAAAATACACATTCCTGCGTCCGGCATGGGGGTGGTGTGGCTCACGGTGGCGGGTGGGGGGTTGAGCTCAAGCAAGGTTGAGTTCTTATGGTCGACCGCACGACACCCACTACGGGAGGCCCACGGTGAACACCGAAACCCCTCAGCGCGCCACCTGGCGGGCATGGCTGGCTCTCGCGGTCATGACGCTGCCCTTGATGATGGCCGCCACCGACATGACCGTCCTGTTCATGGCGCTGCCCGCCATCACCGCGGACCTCGCGCCCGGAAGCACCCAGATGCTGTGGATCCTGCACGTGGGTGAGTTCCTCGCGGTCAGCCTGGTGCTCACCATGGGCTGGCTCGGATCCAAGGTCGGGCGCCGCCGCCTGCTCATGACCGGGGTGGGTGTCTACGGTCTGGCCTCCCTGGGCGCCGCGTTCGCGCCTACCCCCGAGGTGCTCATCGCGATGCGGGCCCTAATGGGGATGGCGGCCGCCACGATGACACCGAGCATCATGGGGCTGCTCCGGGTCCTGTTCACCGACGCCCGGCAGTTCTCCGCGGCCATCGCCGTGGTCATGAGCTCCTTCTCCGCGGGGATGGCGCTCGGGCCGCCCCTGGGGGGACTCGTCCTGGAGTACTTCTGGTGGGGCGCCGTCTTCCTGCTGAACGTCCCGGTAGCCGTGCTGTTGCTCCTCAGCGCGCCGCTCCTGCCCGGGTACCGCGAGTCCGTCGAGGGCCGGGTGGACATGCTGAGCGTCCTGCTGTCCATGGCGGCTATCATCGCCGTGATCTTCGGCCTGCAGGAGATCGCCGACCACAGTTCCTCCGGCTCCGGCGCCCCGATGTGGCCCTACGTCACCTCGGTCGTGGTGGGACTGCTGCTCGGGGCGGCGTTCGTGCGCAGGCAGCTGCGCCTGGACGATCCGCTCCTCGACATCCGGCTGTTCGCCGTCCCCGCCTTCTCCGTCTCCCTGGGTGCCCTCCTGCTGATGCTCCTGGCCTACGGCGGCCTGGACATGCTGTTCGTCCAGTACCTGCAGACCTCGATCGGCCTCTCTCCGGGAGAGGCGGGGATGCTCCTGGTCCTGCCGGGCGTCGCCGCCATCGTCGGCGGTTTGGCGGCCCCGGTGATGACCCGGTGGATGCGGCCCGCCATCGCCATGGGCGGGGGCCTGCTGGTGGCCGCCGCAGGGGCCGCCGCCTTCGCCCTCATGGTGGGGAGGACCGGTGCGCTTCCCCTGGTCGCGGCGGCCACGGTGATGGCGCTGGCGCTCGGCCCGCTCTTCACCCTCGCCGCCAACCTCATCGTGGTCAGCGCACCGGTCCGCAAGGCGGGTTCGGCCGCGGCGATGACCGATGTCGCGGGAGGTTTCGGCGGCGCGCTGAGCATGGCCTTCCTCGGCAGTATGGCCACGGTCGTGTACCGGCGCGGGCTCGACGGGGCGGGGACCGACGTCCCCGAATCCGCGGTCGAGGCCGCGGGGGAGAGCGTCGGCGGCGCCGTCGGAGTGGCCGAACAGCTGCCGGGGGAGCAGGCGCACCAGCTCCTGGACGCCGCTTTCGACGCCTTCAGCTCGGCCGTTCAGGTCGGCTACGGCCTCGGCGCGGCCGTCGTGGCCCTGGTGGGCCTGGCCGTGCTGTGGCTGCTGCGCCACACCCGGATCGATGCCACCGAGGAAGACGGTTCCGGGGGAGGCGGCTCCGAGGCAGGGGGTGCCGAGGAAGGCGGTTTCGGAGGGGCGGACGGTGCAGCCAAGGCGGAGACCGCCGCGGGAGCGGGTGCTTGAGGTCGGCCGGGAAGGGCTGACGGGACGCGAAACCGAGGCGCGTTCGGGTGGCGTGTTACGGTTTTGTCCCCTTTGATACTGTTCCCGCCACCCAGTTCACGAGGCCTATGAGGTACCCCCGCTCTCCCCAGTCGACCGAGCTCAGCGGCGCCGAGCGGACCGAAGCACCCCCCTCAGCCGAGGCGCGGCCGACGCACCCGGAGCCCGCCGTGCCAGGGGCCGAGAGGACCGCCCCCGCCGCGCCCTCCGCGCCGGGGCCGGGACGTCTCGACGGGGTCGACCTGGCCCGGTGGATCGCCATCGCCGGGATGCTGGTGGTGCATTTCTGGGTCCCGTTCATGGACGAGGAGAACCCGGTCGCGCGACTCTTGGAGCAGTACGCCTGGGGCCGCTCGACCCTGGTGTTCGCCTTCGTTGCCGGTGTTTCGCTCGCCCTTCTCTCCGGCGGCCGGCGCCCGCACACCGGGAAACGGGGCCGCATCACCGGGGGCCAGATCGCGGTGCGCGGGGTCGCGCTCATGCTGGTCGGCTGGGCTCTGAACGCCGTCATCGTGGCCGCGGAGTCCCCCCTGACGGTGATCATCACCTACTACGGGCTCTACTTCCTGATGGCCCTCCCGTTCCTGCGGATGTCCGCGCACTGGGTCACGGCCGCCGCCGTGGCGGCTCTGGTCATCGGCCCGCAGCTGCTGTTCGCGCTGCGGCGGTCCAGCGAGACCGGCGGCTGGATGGCCGACTTCGCGGTCTTCTGGAACGGCATCGATCCGGCCCAGCTCCTGGTGGACCAGGGCCTGCTGGAACTCCTGGTCTTCGGTTTCTACCCCGCGCTGAGCTGTCTCGCCGCGCTGCTCGCCGGGATCGCGGTCGGCCGCCTCGACCTGCGCTCCCAGATCGTCCGCCTCCGCCTGGCGTGCGCCGGGATGCTGATCGCCTTCGTGGCCTACCAGGGCTCCTGGCACGCCTGGGAGACGTGGGGCATCGTGTGGGATCTGGGGCCGCGCGAGGAGCTCTCGGGCCCGGTTCCCACCGACGACGCCCGGTGGCTCCTGAGCAGCATGTCGCACACCTCCACCGCACCCGAGGTACTGGGTGGGATCGGGGTGTCCATGGTGCTGCTGGTGGGCTGCCTCTACGCGGCCGAGCGCCTGCCCCGACTGGTGGCGCCCTTCACCGCGGCCGGAGCCCTCGCGCTGACCATCTACGTTCTGCACGCCCTGCTGATGGCCTGGCAGGAGACGGTGGGCGAGGCATCCGGCCGGATGGCGCACTGGGTCAACGGCAACGCCGCCGAGGTCTTCTTCGTCTTCGCTGTGGTCGGTGCCTTCCTGTGGCGCCGCACCGCGGGGCGCGGACCGCTGGAGGCCGGGGTCTCCCGGCTGAGCAAGTTCGTGGTGCGCGACCGGGCCGGTCAGCCACGCTGACCAGGTCAGGAAGCTCGGCGCTCAGGTCTTCACCGCGGCCCTGAGCATGCGGATCTGACCGATCTCGGCGGCGTTCTTCATCAGCTCGCTGTTGACCCACGCCGCGGTGTGCGCGTTGGTCTTCCCAGGGGACCCCTGCCAGGGGAAGGTGGCGGTCGCGTCCAGGTCCGCGTGCTCCAAGGCCTCCGACCACTCGGCCCCCAGCCCCCGGATCCAGGCCACGGTCCGCTCCTCGCCCGGCCACCGGATCTCTTCGCGCTCCTGCGGGGTACGGCCCAGCGTGTGGTCCAGGGTCACGGTCCACCACCACCCGATGTGCCAGGTGAGCCAGGCGATCGTGGGTACCGGAACGGGATCGGGTTCGCTCTCCGCCCAGTCCGGGGTCCACACGCCCCCGGGACCTTTGCGCACCGTCCAGCACAGCTCGGCGGGCTCCCAGAGGAAGTCCTCGGGCTGGAGGCGCTCCAGGTGGTACTCGAACAGCGCCCAGGTCAGGTCGTACTGGCCGCGCAGCAGGGCGCGGCGGGAATCAGACATGGGCCCAATCTGCCACGGCGGGCTCGCAACCGGAAGTGCGTTTCCGGCTACTCGGCGCGTCCACCCGTCGCGGCACCGGCGAACGCGGAGCGCCGAGGTACCGCGGAACGGCGTCCCCGGTGTGGCCGAGTCCGGTCAGAACCCGGTACGGTGCCCCGGCCCTCAACTACGGTGTGCCCCTGACCTTGGACTATGTCCTCGGCCGGCCCCCGATTGGACCCCAAGTGCCGCAGAAGCCCCTCTACAGCGCCCTCGCCGCGACCTCGGGCCTGTCTTTCCTCCTCGTCACCGTGCCCCCCTTGGCCTCGCCGTCCGTGGCGCAGGACGGGCCGCGGCCGACCGGGGTCGTCACCGTGGCCGGAACCGGTTCGGCCGGGTACTCGGGTGACGGCGGATCGGCCCTGGACGCGCGGCTGAACTCCAACCTCAACATCGCGGTGGGCTCCGAGGGCGAGATCTACGTCGCGGACACCCGGAACAGCCGTGT
Source organism: Nocardiopsis oceani (assembly GCF_054777395.1). Lineage (NCBI taxonomy): Bacteria > Bacillati > Actinomycetota > Actinomycetes > Streptosporangiales > Nocardiopsidaceae > Nocardiopsis > Nocardiopsis oceani. The sequence continues at coordinate 127,462 of NZ_BAAHAR010000011.1, read as the reverse complement.
GCGCCTGGTCGAACCCGACGGCACGATCGACACCGTCGAGGGCACCCGCGGCGAGCGGTCGCCGGACACCGACGGCCCCGACATCGGCGGGTGGGTCTTCAGCCCGAGCGAGACCCCCGAATCCGTCACGACCGGCCCGGACGGGGAGGTGTACGTGGCGAGCCGGTCCAGTATCCGGCGTATGGACGGGGACGGTGAGTTCACCGAGATCGCCGGGGGCGGGGAGGACCGCGAGTTCAGCGACGACGATGAGGCGGGAGACGGCGAACAGGCCGAGGACCTGGACGTGTACCACCCGCCGGACATGGACGTCGACGCCGAGGGCAACCTGTACTACCTGGACACCAACTATGACCGTATCCGCAAGGTCGACGGCGACGGGGTGGTCTCGACGGTCGTCGGCGGCGGGTCGGAAAGGGTCACCCTCGCGGAGGAAGCGACCGAAGCGGGACTGCACCGGCCGAACAGCTTGGCCGTGGACTCGGCCGGTGCCGTGTACTTCACCGCGGAGAGCCGCTCGCACGTGTTCCGGGTGGCCCCCGACGGTTCGCTCGACACGGTGGCGGGCACCGGTGACGACGGTTTCTCCGGCGACGGCGGATCCGCCCTAGAGGCGGAGCTGAACCAGCCGGAAGGCGTCGCGGTGGACGCCGACGACAGGCTGCTCATCGCCGACACCTATAACGACCGGGTGCGCAGGGTGGACGGTGACGGCACCATCACCAGCCTCGGCGCCGGTTTCGGCTCCCCGCGTGACGTCGACGTCGGCCCCGAAGGTGACGTGTACGTGGCCACCGGCGCCCGGATCCTGCGGATCGTCATGGACGGTGCGGACGACGAGGCGGAGGAACCGGACGTCGAGGTCGGCGACGACCCCTGGGCGGGGGAAAGCGTCGGCAGCGTGCTGCCGGTGGCCGGTGCCCCGCACGAGACGACGGATGCCGGGCCGGTCGTGCGGACGATGCCGGAGGAGCTGGAGGGCCCGCGCCACCTCGCCGCCGGCTCCGACGGCACGCTCTACGTCTCCGACACCGCGCGGAACCGGGTCCTGGCGGTCAGCCCCGACGGCGCGGTCACCGCCGCCGCGGGGACGGAGTCCCTGGACGGCGGTTTCTCCGGGGACGACGGCCCTTCCGAGGAAGCGGAGTTGGACCGTCCCCAGGGGCTGGCGGTGGACGCCGACGACAACCTCCTCATCGCCGACACCGGCAACGGCAGGGTCCGGATGGTGGGCGCGGACGACGGCGAGATCAGCACGGTCGCCGGGACCGGCTCGGAAGGCCGGGATGAACTCGAGGAGGAGGCCGACACCGACGAGGATGACGGCCCCATTCGGGGCGACGGAGGGCCGGCGCTCGAAGCCCGGGTCGTACCGACCGACCTCGCGTTCGGGGCCGACGATACGCTCTACGTCGCGGAGTTCGGGGCCGGGCGGATCCGCGCGGTCGCCGACGACGGCGAGATCAGCACGGTCGCCGGGGGCGGCGACCGGTATGCGCACAGTGGCGACGACCATCCGGCGGTGGAGGCGCGCCTCTTTGAGCCGTCCAGGGTCGAGGCGGACGGTGCGGGCAACGTCTACTTCGTCGAATCCGACAAGCAGGCGGTGCGCGCGGTTGACCCCGAAGGCACGCTCACCACGGTCGCCGGTGACAGCCACCTCTCCTTCGACGAGGGCGGTTTCTCCGGTGACGACGGATCCGCTGACGAGGCGGAGCTGAACACGCCCAACGGTTTGGCAGTGGACGCCGACGACAACCTCCTCATCGCCGACACCCTCAACAGCCGCCTCCGAGAGGTGGACCCCGACGGGACCATCACCACCGTGGCCGGGACGGGGGAGCCCCGTGACGTGGGCGACGACGGCCCCGCCACCGAGGCGGGATTCGCTGAACCCCGGGGGGTCGCGGTCGCCCCGGACGGGGAGGTCTTCCTCAGCGGGCCCTTCGGTGAGGGTGTTCGCCGGATCGACCCCGACGGCACCGTCACCACCCTGGTGGACTTCGCCGACATCCGGGGTGACGAAGCCGAACCCACCGGCGCCCCGGCCGACGAGTTCGAGCTCCAATCCCCGGGCGACCTGGGAGTGGACGCGGACGGCACCGTGTACGTGCACGACGCCGGACGGACGGCTATCCGTGCCCTCGACCCGGCTGAGGGCGCGCTCGGGGCCGTCCCGACCCTGCTTCCCGAGGACGGCGGCGAAGGCGACGGTGGGGAGGGGGTTCCCGCCGAGGAGGAAGTTCCCGCCGAGGGCGGCGACCGGACCCCGCTGGACGTGCACGGACTCACCGCGGCGCGGGACGGGACCGTGTACTTCACGGCCGAGGGCAGCGCCGTCTACCGGGTCCGGGACGGCGGCCCCGCCGAACTCGTCGCGGGTGAGGGCACGGGCCCCGTGGTCGGCGCGTCGGCGGAGGCGACGGAGGTCCTCCCGGCGGCCCTGGACGTGTCCGCCGACGGCACCCTCTACATCGCCGAGCAGGGGAGCATCCTCCGGTTGGAGGACGACGGTTCACTGACCACGCTGGCGGGCGGCGAGCCGCCCGAGGCGGAGGAGTGGGAGTTCGAGGGCGACGAGGCGGAGGAGATCGAACCGGTCTCCCCGGCCGCCATCGCCGCCGCACCCGACGGGAGCGTGTACTTCGCGGAGGACACGGAGAACCTCGTACGGAAGGTCGCCCCGGACGGGAACGTCACGACCGTCGCCGGGACCGGCGAGGACTCGTGGTCCAGGGACGACGTCCGCGGCAGCGGCCCCGCCGACGAGGTGCCCGTGATCTCCCCGCGCGCGGTCACGGTCGACGACGACGGCAACCTGTACGTGGCGAGCAGCCACGCGGTCCACCTCATCCGGCCGGGCGGCTCCATCGGCACCGTTCTGGAGACGGCGCAGGAGCCCCACGAGGAGGACGAGGACGTCGACCGCACGCCGGCGACCTCCCTCGCCGTGGACGGGCACGGCAACCTCTACCTGGACAGGCCCGAGACCAACCAGGTGGAAGTGGTGGTCCGGCCAGCCGAAGCCGGGTTGTCCGGCTGGGGCGCGCTGGGGATCGGCCTGCTGGCGGCCGTGGTGCTGTTCACGGCCGCGGGGGCGGTCCTGCTCCGTGACGAACTGGGCACCCTGGTCAGGCAGCCGGGACGGATCCCCGGGGCGTTCGCCACGGTGGCGGTTCTGCTGGTGGCCGGTGCGCTGGACGCGCTCGGCTGGCTCCGGGGGAGGTTCGCCCGATGAGCGGTGAGCGGAGCGGTGACGGGCCGGAGAGCGGCGGCCAGCCGGAGGGCGCCACGCCCTCGACCGGTACGGACGTGCGGCCCGTGGTCCCGCCGCCCTTTCCCAGCTGGATGCGCCGACCGAGAGCCCTGCTCGTTTTCGGGGCCGTGGCCCTGGTGCTTCTGCTTGGAGCGACCTGGTTGTCCGCGACGGGAGACCAGAGGCCGGACTTCGACGACTCCCTGACCGGCCCCGTCGCCGAGGCCCGGGTGGACGACGAGCTCGAGGACGGTCCGGTCGTCACCGGAGTCCACCCGGACTGCGGGCTCTCCCAGGAGACCGTCGAGCGTCTCGCACCCGACGGCGACCGCGGCGGTATCGAACACGACATGAGCGGCGGGGACCACCGCGAGTGCTCCTGGGAGAGCGGGGGCCTGGCCCGGAGTATGGGGGGTTCCAGCCGGGAGCTCACCGTCGACGTCCGAGCCCACGGTGCGGGCGAGTACGGGGCGCACCCCGTGGGGAGCGCCGTCCGGGGGCTCAGGGACACGCTGGTGACGGCCACGGGCGATACCACCGGACAGACGGAGATCACCGAGATCACCCCCTTCACCGGGTTCGGTGACGAAGCGGTCCTGCTCAACGCGGAGGACGCCAGCGGGGTCATCCGGCCCGATGAGGAGCTGGCGGAGGAGGACGTCACGTACCGCTCGGCGCGCACCACGATCCTGGTGCGGGTCGGCAACACGGTCGTCGACGTGTCCTACTCGGGGGCCGACTACGAACGCGAGGACGACGCGAGCCTGCTGGACGACCCGGGCGAGGAGCTGCTCGACCCGGACACCACGTGGGGTGGGGCGGTCCTCGCCGCCGAGGAGGTTGTCGACAGCCTGGGCGGCGAGGTCGACACCCCGTTCCAGGCGGTCGCGGAAGACGATGAGCCGCTGGCGGAGGTGCCTGACGCCTGCGCGGACCTGCCCGAGGAGCTGCGGACGGACCTCGCCGTCGACGGCGACCCGGAGGGGCGGGACGGCCGCGTGATCGAGGAGCGCCGCATGCCGGAACTGGACGTGTGGGAGGGAGGCTGCGACTGGTCCGGGGGCAGGCGGCTGTCGGTGGACATGGGCGTGCTGTCCGACGAGCGGATCGGTGGCGGCACGGCGGCGGCCGACCGCGAATACCTGTTCTGGTACCTGAACGACAGGACGCCCCCGGAACCGGAGGACAACGGCGGGGGCGAGGACGCGGAACCCCCGCCGGACCACCTCTTCGTGCCGTTGGCCGGGGTCGGCGACGCCGCGTTCACCGCCTTCGAGGGGGACGAGGACTCGTGGAAGGTGGACGCGGTCTTCCGCGACCGGAACCTGGTCGTGCGGGTGACCCTGCGGGAGAGCTACGTGCGCGGTCCGATGCCCACGGCGGACGAGGCGCTCAACGACACCCACCGCCTGCTGGAGGAGATCGCCGGGCAGGTCGCCGACCTGCCCTAGCAGTCCACCTCCGGGGTGACCGGATCACTCGCTTGCGGAGGTGAGCTTCTCGGCCTCGGCGAACAGGGCCTCCCGCTCCTCGGGACCGATGTGGCGGCCGCGGACCACCACGGAGTGGATCCGGGTGGTGTTGCGGATGTCCGCGAGCGGGTCCGCGTCCAGTACCAGCAGGTCCGCGACCTTCCCCGGCTCCACGGTTCCCGACCAGGCCTCGCGGCCGAGGAAGCGGGCCGGTTCCACGGTGGCGGTCTGGAGGACGCGCAGCGGGGTCAGCCCGGCGCCGACCATCAGCTCCAGCTCGTCGTGCAGGGAGAACCCGGGCATGACTCCCAGGGTCTGCACGTCGGTCCCGGCGATCAGGCGCACCCCGGCGGCGTCCATCGCCGCCACGGCCTCCCGGCGCATCTCGAACAGCACGCGGCGCTTGGCGGACTCGTCCGCGCTCCGCCCGGCGAGGTAGAGGGCGTCCGCCGTGTAACCCCACGTCTCCCCGGTACCTTCGGGCAGGTAGCGCAGCCGCGGGTCCTTGAGCCGGATGCGCTCCGGCAGGTCCAGGAATTGGTGCATCGTGAGCGTCGGGCAGTAGGCGACGTCGTTGGCGACGAGCCTGTCGAACACGGAAGCCGCCTCCATGGGCCCGTAGGTGTTGGCGGCCTCCCACTCCACCTCGTTGACCTGGCGGAACCAGCTGGCGTAGTAGAGGTCAGGCTCGAGCCGCATCCGCGCCAGTGCCGCCTCCATCGCTTCGGCGTCGCGGGAGAGGGCGGGCCACAGCCCGTGCACGTGCTCGAAGGACCGCTGGCCGGACTCGACCTGTTCGGTGAAGGGGACGTGGTCCGAGCGGTGTCCCACCACCGGGATGTCGCGGCGGTCGGCCTCGTCGAGGACCGCGTGGTAGGCCTCCGGGGAGAGCCGGGAGTAGACCTTCACGAAGTCGGCACCCGAGTCCTTCTCCGCCGCGACCGCCCTGCGCGCGTCCTGGGCGTCGGTAATGATCCTCGGCGGTTTGGGGCCGGGGACGTCCTCCCAGAGCGACGGGGAACCGTCGAGCAGGTTCCCGGCGATCACCGAGCGCGGCCCCAGCAGTTCGCCCGCCTCGACGCGCCGCCGCCGGTCCCTCAGGGTCTCGTCGCCCCACATGTCCCGCACGGTGGTCACGCCGTTGAGGACGTACAGCAGGGGGACGAGGGCGTCGATGTCGCAGTCGGAGTGGGTGTGCATCTCGGCCAGGCCCGGGATGAGGTACCTGCCGGTGAGGTCGACGACCTCGGCGTGTTCGGGGACGGCGACCTCGGAAGAGCGTCCGACGGCGGTGATCGTCCCGTCCTCGACCAGCACGGTGCGGTCGGGTAGCGGCGGGGCTCCGGTGGCGTCGATGACGGTGGCGTGGGTGTAGGCCCGCATGGGTCCTCCTTGGTCGTGGTGGGTCGTGCGCTGCTGCTTCCCGGGGTCAGGGGTGGTTCGAGGTCGGACTCCGGCTCCGGCTGCCGGGCGGGGTGCTCTCCAGGCGGGGCGGCCCGCACTTGCTTGGTCCTACTGCCGCTTCGATGTAATCATACGTATGTATATGACATTCGTACAAGACGTTTGTATGAAGCGACGCTAGAATCAACGCATGGGACACAAGGAGCAGTTGCTCGAAGGGGCGAAGCAGTGCCTCTACAGCAAGGGGTACGCGGGGACCACGGCGCGGGACATCGTGACCGCGTCCGGAGCCAACCTCGCGTCGATCGGCTACCACTACGGGTCCAAGGAGGCCCTCCTCAGTGCGGCGATGATCGAAGCCACTGGCGAGTGGACTGACCGGGTGGCCGGGGTCCTGACGACCGACCGCTCCGACCCGATGGGCAGGTTCGAGGAGGTCATGAACCGGCTCGTGCGCTCGTATCCCGAGATGGGCGCCATCGTGGCCGCCAACTTCGAGGCCATCGCCTCCCTGCGGCGGGAGCCGGAGCTGCGTGATCAGATCGCCGCGGCCCACCACGCCGCACGCCGCGCCCTCGCCGCTCTGGTGCTCGGCATCGAGGAGGGTGACGTCACGGACGAGCAGGACCAGGGGCTCGGGGCGTTTCTCCTCGCGCTGATCCCGGGAACCATGAGCCTCTATCTAGTGAACTCCGGTGCCGTTCCGGACGGGGGGCAGCTCGCCGAGGGGATGCGGGTGCTCGTCGGGTCGGAGGCCGTCGTGCCGACGGATGCGGCGGCCTCCGAGGCCTGAGGCCCGGCCCGGGCTCCCCGGCGTTGCAAGGGTCCGCCGCGTGGACGCCCTTGACCAAATGCGTAAGTGGATGCTTACATGTTTCCGTGGATGTCATGGAAGCGATCGGGGAGCCGAACCGTCGGCGCGTGGTCGAGATGCTGGCCTCGGGGGAGCGCTCCGCGGGTGCGATCTCGGCCGGGTTCGACATCAGCCGTCCCGCCGTGTCGCAGCACCTGAGGGTCCTCGTCGAGGCCGGAGTGCTGCGGGTGCGCAACGAGGGCCGTCAGCGGCTCTACTCGGTCAACACGTCCGCGCTGGACGAGGTGGGCGACTGGCTCGAGGACCAGCGCGGCCGGTGGAACAAGGCGCTCGACGCCCTCGAACAGGCCATGGAAGAAGGCGAGTCATGACGAACCCGAACTCTCGCGGCACCCTCGGCATCGGCCCGGACGGGGCGTTCCGCATCCGCTTCGAACGCCTTCTCGCGCACCGCCCGGAGCGCGTGTGGGAGTGGATCACCGAGCCCGAGAAGCTGGAGCGGTGGCTCCCCGGCTGCGCGATCGACCCCAGGGTCGGCGGTGCGGTCAGCTTCGACTTCGGCGAAGAGGGTGCCGCCACCGGCGTGGTCAGTGAGGTCCGGCCGCCGGGGGAGCAGGGCGTTCTCGTGCACAGCTGGTCTTGGGAGGGTGTGCCGGACTCGGCCGTCCGCTGGACCCTGGAAGGTGTGCCCGGGGGAACCCGGCTCACGCTCGTGCACACCGAGCTCCTCCCCGAGCCCGCCGCCGACTTCGCCACCGGCTGGCACGTGATGCTCGACGCCCTGGCGCTCGCTGCCGACGGCAAGCCCACCGACGAGGCTTGGCACGCCGCAGCTGAGGTCGCGGAGCTCTACGCGGCCTCCGGCACCGCAGAGGACTGAGCCCGGGAAGGCCAGTCAGGGCTCCTGGTTCTCCTCGTTCCCCTCGGCTTCCTGCTTCTCGGACTTCTGCTCTTCGACCATTGCCCGGAAGCCGGAGAGCAGGCAGCGCAGCCCGAAATCGAACCGGCTCGCACTGAACGGCGCCGCACCGGATTCCATGGCCTTCTGGAGAGCGGGAGCGGTCAGGTAGGCCGCCATGGACTCGTCGGTCAGGTCGCCCGCCAGGCCGGAGGAGCGTTCGGCCGACTGGACGTCGAGGGTGGCCGCCCCGCGCACGTAGGAGTCCAGGGTGTCGATCATGTCCAGCTTGACCTGCTCGGGCAGGCCGGTGCCGTCGAAGATCCGCAGCGCGGAGTCCAACCACCTGACCGAGGCCGGACCGAAGTCGTGCTGGGCCTGCCTCAGCTCCAGCACCCACGGGTTCTCCCGGAAGCCCGCCCAGTCGGATCGCGCCCAGGCCTCGAGCTTCTGCCACCACGGGCCGGGCAGTTCGTGCGGAGGGGTGTCCCGGGCGATCTCCGTCTCCAGGACCAGGGTCTCCAGAGCGGTGCGGTTGTCGACGTAGGTGTACAGGGTGCCGGGGGCGACCCCGAGCCGGTCCGCGAGTTTGCGCATGGACAGGGTGCTCAGCCCTTCGGCCTTGATCATCTCGACGGCAGTCTCGACGATCAGCTCCCGGGACAGGCGCCGCCGGGGCCCCGGCGCGCGCCGTCGGCCGCGGGGCCTTCCGCCGGGCGGGTTCTCGGCCGCTGGCTCGGGTGTGGGTGGCATTGCTCCAAACTAACGTCCCCCTGGACCGCCGCTCTTGTGCGGGCTGTCGGCCCACAGGCCCGACTGTCCGGCTACAGCCCCGAGTGGACCCGGCGGGGGTGCCGCGAGCTGAGCCGCCGCAGGAGCACCTCGAAGGGGCCGCGGGCGCCGCGCTGTTCCATGAGGGCGGCGACCACGACGGTGACCAGCCAGAGGCCTACGGCGAACAGGGCCATGGTGGCGCTGGTCAGGTGACCACCGAGCCCCAGGCCCCACAGTGAGAGCACAGGGGCCATGACGATCGAGTGGCTGATGTAGCCGCTCAGGGAGCGCTTGCCCAGGGCGGCCACCGAGGTGATCACCACCGGCGGGCGCGCCCGGCGGGTCAGGCGCTCGGCGGCGAGCACGAACAGCGCCGCGTACCCCAGTCCGCCGGCGAGGCCGGTGGTCCAGGCCATCACGCTCATCGCCGTGTCGGTGAGCCCGTAGTACGGGACCGGGTCGAACGCGCCCACGTGCTTGAGCGCTTTGGGGAGTGCGCCGACCAGCCCCAGGGCGGTCCCGCCGACGGCGACGCCGAGCACGAGCTTCCGGTGCCGCCCGGACTCCTCGATGATCCGGTGCCTCGCGGCCCACATGCCGATCAGGATGGCGACGGGCAGGACCAGCCCGAGACCGTTGACGAAGAGCAGGGCGACCCAGCTGACCAGGCGCATCACAACGGAGGCGAGATAGTTGTCCTCCCCGGATCCGCTGGTCCAGCTGCGGTCGCCCTCCACCGCCACTGGCGGAGCTCCGGCCGGGGCGATCACGAGGATCGCGACCAGCGCCGCGGCGGCGATGGCGAAACCCAGGGCGAGCAGGCCGATCCCGGTGAGGATGCCCCTCCGCAGCCGCCGCTCGCTCCCGTGCAGGAACAGGGCGCACAGGAACAGGCCGATGAGCCCGTAGGCGGCCAGGACCTCGGTGCCCAGCAGCAGGGCGGCGTGCACGAAACCGAAGACGAACAGCCACCGGTTGCGGCTGCGGATGGTCGCCGCGGCCTCCTCCTGGCTGGCGCCGCCGGCCATCCGCCGGCTGAGGGTCTGGACGATCCCGTAGCCGACCAGGAAGGCGAAGAGCGGGTACACGCGGACGTCCAGCAGGGCGAGCATGAGGAACTGCGTGACGCTGTCCGCGGCCGAGGACGGATCCGGGTAGTCCATGGAGCCCGTGTAATCCCCGGCGTACAGGAAGAAGGCCGTGTTGGACAGCAGGATCAGCAGCAGCATCCCTCCCCTGGCGAAGTCGGGTGCCAACAGTCGTTCGCCCTGCATGCGCGGACCTCCATCCTATCTTTGAACACTGTTCAGAATTGTAGGTGAGGCGTTGAGGTCCTTCAAGGGGTCATCTCGTCCGCAGGCTGCCCCTCCGGCCCCTTCGTGTGCCTCAGGTCACACGCGTGGTAGCGTCCGCCCGCCGAACACGCCGTAGCGGAGGAGTCGCTCAGATGGCCACTGTCAGCACCGTTCGAGGCGAGGTCGACAGCGCAGACCTCGGTCGGACCTACATGCACGAACACGTCTTCGTCCTCACCCCGGACATCCAGCAGGACTTCCCTGAGGAGTGGGGCGACGAGGACGTGCGGGTGGCGGACGCGGTCGCACGCCTGCGCGCACTCGCCGGGCAGGGGGTCCGGACGGTCGTCGATCCCACGGTCATCGGGCTCGGCCGGTACGTGCCCCGCATCCGGCGGATCGCCGACCAGGTACCCGAGCTCAACATCGTGGCGGCGACCGGGATCTACACGTACGACAGCGTCCCGCGCTACTTCAGTTACCGGGGCCCGGCCCTGAACGAGGCTCTAGGCACGGAGGTCCCCGACCCCATGGTGGACATGTTCGTCGCCGACATCACCGAGGGGATCGCCGGGACCGGGATCCGTGCGGGCATGCTCAAGTGCGCGATCGACGAGGAGGGGCTGACCCCGGGTGTCGAGCGGGTGATGCGCGCCGTCGCCCGCGCCCACCACGAGACCGGCGTCCCCGTCACCGTGCACACCCACCCGGGCGCCAAGACGGGACCGCTGGTGCAGCGGGTGATGTGCGACGAGGAGGGTGTGGCCCCGGGCCGGATCGTTCTCGGCCACAGCGGTGACACCACCGACCACGACCACCTCGCCGAGCTCGCCGACGCCGGGTTCGTCCTGGGCATGGACCGCTTCGGCCTCAACTTCGACACGACCTTCGAGGCCCGCGCGGACACGCTCGTCGAGATGTGCCGCCGCGGCTACGCGGAGCGGATGGTCCTCTCCCAGGACGCGGCCTGCTACAACGACTGGATCGATCCGAACGTGATGGCGTTCCTGCCCCAGTGGAACTACCTGCACCTGGGTGAGGAGGTCCTGCCGCACGTCCGCGAGCGCGGTGTGACGGAGGAGCAGCTCCGGGCGATGCTCGTGGACACTCCGAGGGCCTTCTTCGAGGGCACTCTCCCCGCCGCCTGACCCTCAGCCGGTCCCTCCCGCGCGCTGCGGCCCGTCCGGGTCGCAGCGCGCGTCAGTCGTGCCCGGATGTAGGTGTGCCATTGACGTTAGTGTGTGAGGCACACTATCGTGCGACTCATGAAGGAAGACGAGCGTCTGGCCGGACACCTCCAGGAACTGCGGCGCGGCACCGTGGTGCTGGCCTGCCTGGCCACCCTGGGACGTCCGCGCTACGGCTACGCGCTGCTCGAGACCCTGGAAAAGGCCGGGTTCTCGGTGGACGGCAACACGCTCTACCCACTCCTGCGGCGCCTGGAGAAGCAGGGCCTGCTGACCAGCGAGTGGAACACCGAAGAGGCGCGGCCGCGCAAGTTCTACCTGGTCAGCCCGGACGGTGAGGAACTGCTCGACAGACTGACGGGGGAGTGGGACGCGCTCGACGGTGCGATCCGTGCCCTCACGGAAGGGGATACCCATGGGTGACCGGGCCGCCGAACCCGCTCTGACCGACCGCTACGTCTGGGCCGTCACACGTCACCTGGGGCCGGAAACCGGCCCGGACGTGGCGCGTGAACTGCGCGGATCCATCCACGACACGATCGAAGCCAAGGTCGGGGCCGGGGCCGACCCCGACCGGGCCGAGGAGGAGGCGCTCACCGAACTCGGTGACCCGGACGCCCTCGCCCGCGAGTACGGAGAGGTGCCCGGGTACCTGATCGGCCCGGCCGTGTACCCCGGTTACGTCCGCCTGCTGAAGGTGCTCCTGGCCGTCCTGGTGCCGCTCGCCCTGGCCCTGGTGTTCGTGGACCGGTTCGCGGTCGGCGCCGAGGGCTTCGGCGACATCGCCCTCGAGATGGTGGGCGCCGTCATCGCGGTCACGGTGCACGTCTGCTTCTGGGTGACCCTCGCCTTCGCGCTCATCGACCGGGCGCGCCCCGCCCACGCACGCGGCGAGCCGCTGGCCCCGTGGCGCACCGACCAACTGCCCGCCGGGACCCCGTGGCGCCAGGTCCGCCTGCCGGGGACCATCGCCTACGTGCTCTTCGTCGCCCTGGTGATCGCCCTCCTGATCTGGCAGTTCGCCGGTGTCACGGACCCGACCATGCAGGTCCAGATACTCAACCCCGACCTCGCCCTGACCTGGGTGGCACTGTTGATCGGCGCGCTCGTCGCCGAGATCGTCCTGGCCGTCGCTGTCTGGCGGGCCGGCCGGTGGACCCCGCCGCTCGCGGTGGGCTATGTGCTCGCCAACGCCACGTGGGCGCTCGTGGCCGTGTGGCTGCTGCTCCAGGACCAGCTGATCGTCCCCGACCTCCCCGAGCGGTTCGGTGCGGTGTTCGGTGTCGCCGCCGACTGGACGGTCCCGACCTCCCTCATTGCGGCCGGGGTGCTCCTCATCGCCGTCTGGGAGATCGTCGACTGCCTGCGGAGCACCCGTCAGGCCAGCACCCGCCAGGCCAGCACCCGGCCCTGACCCCGCCGAACCGGACGGTCCCGCGCGAGACGGGTCACGGGCGGACGTGGAGGAGCCGGCAGCAGTTGAACGCCGTCCACGTGATGTCGGATGCTGCCTCCTCCCGCATCTGGTCCAGGGTCCGAGGGCCCTGGGCGATCGAGAACGCCGCGGTGATCCCGGAGCGGCGGAGCTCCTCCTGGGTGACGGACACGCTGCCCGCGATCACCACGACGGGCACGTGCTCGGGGGTGAACCGGCGCACGGCGTCGACGACCTTGCCGCCGAGGGACTGGCTGTCGAAGCGCCCCTCACCGGTGAGGACCAGGTCGGCCCAGGAGAGCAGCTCTTCGGCGTCGAGGACCTCGGCGACCAAGCGCGAGCCCGGGACGAGCTCCGCACCGAGGAGGGTGGTCAGCGTCGCCGGAATGCCGCCCGCCGCGCCCGCCCCGGGAAGGTCCCGGACGTCGTCCCCGGTTGTCTCGGCCAGGACGTCGGCGAGCCGGGCCAGTCCGGTGTCGAGGACGCGCACGTCCTCGGGGGTCGCGCCCTTCTGGGGGCCGAAGACCGCGGCCGCGCCCGCGTCACCCACCAGCGGGTTGGTGACGTCGCAGGCGACGCGCCACCGAACGGCGCGGGCGCGCGGGTCGAGCGCGGTGGTGTCGAGGGCGGCCAGGTCGTTGAGGCCCCCGCCCCCGTCGGGGAGCTCGGCCCCGCCGGAGTCGAGGAAGCGTGCCCCGAGCGCGCTCAGCATGCCGGTTCCGCCGTCCGTCGAGGCCGACCCCCCGATGCACAGGAGGATCTCCTCGACCCCCGTGTCCAGCAGTTCCTGCACGACGCGTCCGACCCCGCGGCTGGTCGCGGCGCGCGGCTGGAGCGGGACGTCGGCGACCTCGGGCAGGCCGTTGGCCTCGGCGGCCTCGACCACGCCGGTTCTGCCGTCGGGGGAGACCCCGAACCGGGCGCTTGTCGGTCGGCCGAGGGCGTCGGTGGTGTCCACCGAGAGCGCGGAGGTGCCCCAGGAGCCGAGCAGCGCGTCGAGGGTGCCCTCGCCCCCGTCCGCGAAGGGCAGGGTGCGGACGGACACGGGGGTGCCGCGGCCGCCGAACGCCTCTCGGGCCCCGTCCGCCATGGCCTCCGCGACCTCTACGGCGGACGCACTCCCCTTGAACGAGTCCGGGACCACCGCGACCCGGACGGCGGTGGACTCGTCATGCGCGTGAAACTCGTTGGACATGTCCGAGATCCTAGGAGTCTTGCGGGTGCGAATCGACGGTGGAGCGCCCAGAATTCCTGCGGTTTCAGCTCTGAGATATGTGCGAAGTGCCCAGTGTGGTGACCGGTTCGGAACCCAGGGCCGCGCGGGCGTAGAGCGCCATGCGGAGCGAGGCCAGGTGGTCGGGGTGGCGGATGTCCAGGCCGGTGTCGGCCCTGATCCGGTCGACCCGCTGGAGGAGGGTGTTCCGGTGGACGAACACGGTGTCGGCCGCGGCCTGCATCGAGCTGGTGGCGGCCACGGCGGCGACGGTCCGCCGTTGTGCCTCGCTGAAGGAGGAGACCCGGTCGGCTAGGCGCGTGAGCGTGCGGTGGGGCAGGTGCGCCACGGCGACGGCGATCTCCCGCGACCACGGTTCCGCCGAGTCGAGCGGCGGGAGCAGGCCGGCGTAGTGGCAGAGCGCCCGCGCCTCCTCGGCGTAGGCGAGCAGGACACAGACGTCGTCGGTCACCGGGGTGCTGGTGTGGCGGCTCTCGACGGGAAGCCCCAACGAATCGGCCGACGGGGCCTTGCCCGAGGCGATGAGCCAGAGTGCACCGTGGAGTACGGCGGCCCGCCGCCCGGGGTCGCCGTTGATCCGTGCCGCGGCCGTCTCGGCCAGCGGGGGAGGGGCCGCTCCGGCGTCCTGGCGGGCTGCGCCCGCCGCCCACAGCGCCAGCGACCACGGTGGCGGCAGCCCGGCCGCGGCCAGGCGGGACCGTGCGTCGTCCGGGCGGGTCGTGCCCGAACTCAGCGCCGCGACCAGGTCCCGTGCCTCGGTGTGCCGCCGGCCGGCCGCGTCCTGCGCGTGCTCCTGGGTGATGAGGAGCTGGACGGTGAGGGCGACGACCCGGGCCAGCGACTCCACCTGGCGGGGGTCGCCGGTGACCCCGACGACCCCGCGCAGCTCCCCGTCGAGCATCAGCGGCTCGTTCGCGCCGGGCCGGTCGGCGGTGCCGGGGCCGGGGGTGGTCACGAGCACGCTTCTGCGCTCGGCGATCACCCGCTGCGCTCCTCGGTGCAGGCTGCCCACCCGGGCGGGGTCGAGGCAGGCGATGATGGTGCCGTGCTCGTCCATCACGTTGATGTTGTGGCTGATCGTCGGGGCGATGAGGTCGACCACGCGCTGGGCGAGTTCGCTGCTCAGGGGCGGCCTGGGCCGGTCGTCGGGCATACCGACAGAGTAGTGACCCGTGCCCGGGTCCCCTGTCCGCCGGACCAGAGTTGTCCACAGGAGACAAAAGTGTTGGGAGCTTGTCGGTAAGAGCGGGCATGATGTCGACATGGATCGAGTCCTCCCTCCGACATGGCGTCCGTCCAGCGAAGCCGAACTCGAAGCCGCACTGAACGAAGGCGCGTTCACCGAGACCCCGAAGCGCGAGGCGAAGCAGCAGCTCCGCGGGTCCAAGGACCAGGCGAAGGACATGGCCTCCTTCGCCATCGACGGCGGTCTGATCGTGGTCGGTGTCAGCGAGATCAAGGCCGAGGGCCGGTTCGAGCTCGCCCCGGTCGAGTGGATCGACCAGATCCTGGAGACCCCCGCCCGGATCGCCGCCTCGTCCTGCGACCCGCCGCTCCAGGTCTCGGTGGACTGGCTCGAGAGCGAGCGGCCGGGCCACGGCTACCTGCTCATCGAGGTGCCCGCCTCACCGCTGGCCCCGCACATGGCCGGGGGCGCGTACTACGGGCGAGGCGACAAGGAGAAGCGGCGCCTGTCCGACGCCGAGGTGGAACGGCTCATCCGGGCCAGGGACGCCTCCCTCGACGTCGTGCGCGCCGCGCTGCACGAACAGGTGCGCAAGGACCCGTTCCCGGAAGGGGAACTGGCGCACCTGCACGTGGTCGCCCTGCCCTCGCGCCAGGTACCCGGCATGTTCAAGGCGTGGACCGCTTCGGAGAACTCCCAGCCCCTGCTCTTCGACCTCGTCCGGGACGGGATCTCCGGCCATACCCGGGAGCGCGGCGGCGGGGAGGCCGACGTGTCACCGACCTTCCAGGAGCTCCGTTCCGGGTTCCGCACGGCGGGCGGGGTCGGTATCGGGAGCCAGCCCTCGTCGGAGGGCGGTGAGCAGGACGAGCTGCGGTTCGTCGTCCGGGAGCGCGGCGAGGTCTCCTTGTACTGCGGGCGGGCCGGTGACCGCAGGAACGGCCAGCACCTGTTCTTCGACGGCGCGCTGGCCTTCCGGGTCCGGGCCTTCCTCGACCTGCTCGGCAACCTCTCCGAGGACGCCGGGTACGGCGGCAGCTGGGACGTGGGCGTGGCGGTCACCAATATGCACGGGGTGTCCGCGTGGGCCGGAGGGCCCCTGTACTCCCCGGATGTGGAGTACGACGCGGAACGCTACGAACAGGTCACCCGGGTGCCCCAGCTGGAGCTGGAGAAGCCGGGCAGTGCGACCGACCGCCTCGTCGGCGAACTCCTCCGGTCGCTGGGCAACGCCTCGGCCCACTCCGACCTGCTCTCGGACCCCGAGTAACACCGGTCAGTCGCCAGTCGGGGACTGGTAGGCCGCCCGCCTCAGTCGGCTCTGCCGATCCGGGTGATCAGGTCGCTGACGGCGCGCAGGCCTTGGGCCAGGGCGTGCAGGTCCTCGTCCCCCAGGTCCATGAGGATGTCGTGGCGGAACTCCGGGCGCTCCACCACCAGGCGCCGCACGAATGAGGAACCGAGGGGTGTGGCGTGGACGCGGCGGACGCGGTGGTCTTCGGGGTCCTCCGAACGCGTGGCGGCCCCTCGGGCCACGAGGCGGTCGAGCAGGCCGGACATCGACGCCATGGAGACGCCGAACGACTCGGCCAGGCCCCTGCCGGTGGCGCCCCCCTCCGTGCTGGCCAGGACGATCAGGACCTTGAGCTGCTGGAGGGTGAGGTCCATCGAGAGCAGGTGCTGGTGGACGGTGGTCAGCGCGTTCTGCTCCATGGACCGGATCAGGGTTTCGATCTCACGCACGGTGTGCTCGCGTTCGCCCTGGTCAGTCACCTCTTGCGTCATGCCACCAGGGTAGGCGTTCCGCTGCCCGCCCCTAGCGCCGAAAATACTTAGGATGATGCTAACCTTTTGCCGGACAGTTCCCGATGCCGACGCCGTATCACGGGGCGGGCAGTAGGGGCCCGTACGGCTCCCCACGAGCGGCAGGACCGGTTCCTCCCGCGTGCCCAGGGGCGCGTCTCCCGCCTCCGTTCCGGCGTACCGGCCACGAAGTGAGGACGGCACGTGACCACTGCCTCCAGTGCACTCTCGAGCACGGCGGAAAACGCGGACGAGATAGACATCGACGCCCTCCGGGCCAAGTACGCGAGGGAACGGGACCGCCGGATCCGGCCCGACGGCGCGGCCCAGTACCGTTCGGCCGCCGGCGAGTTCGGCTACTACGCGAAGGACCCGTACACCCCGCGTGTGGAGCGCGAACCACTGACGGACACCGTCGAGGCCATCGTGATCGGTGGCGGGTTCGGCGGTCTCACGACCGGGGCACGGCTCCGCCAAGCGGGCGTCGAGTCGCTCCGGATGATGGACGAGGCCGGGGACTTCGGCGGCACCTGGTACTGGAACCGCTATCCGGGCATCCACTGCGACATCGAGTCGTACTCCTACATGCCCCTCCTGGAGGAGGTCGGCTACGTACCGAAGTGGCGCTACGCCCCCGGCGAGGAGATCCGCCGACACGCAGTGGCGATCGCCACCACCTTCGACCTGTACCGCGACGCGCTCTTCCAGACTCGTGTCACCGGCCTGAGCTGGGACGACCAGACCGACCACTGGGTGGTCGAGACCGACCGCGGCGACCGGATGCGCGCCCGGTTCGTCATCACCTCGTCCGGCACGCTCACCCAGCCGTAGCTGCCGGGGATCCCGGGGATCGAGACCTTCGGCGGCCACACCTTCCACACCAGCCGGTGGGACTACGGCTACACCGGCGGCGACGCCAGCGGCGGCCTCACCGGGCTCGCCGACAAGAAGGTCGCGGTCATCGGTACCGGTGCCACCGGCGTGCAGGTCATCCCGCACGTGGGACGCGACGCGGAGCACCTGTACGTGTTCCAGCGCACGCCCTCCTCGGTGGACGTCCGCGACAACCGCCCCACCGATCCCGAGTGGGCGGACTCCCTGGAACCCGGCTGGCAGCGCAGGCGCATGGAGAACTTCCTCCGCACCGTTTCGGGTGAGCCGGTCGAGACCGACCTGGTCCAGGACGGGTGGACGTCGACGGCACGGCTCCAGCGAAAGATGATCTCCGGCGCACTGGACACGAGCGTGTCCGCGGAGGAGCGCGAGCGGGTCGACGAAATCGTCGACGCCCAGAAGATGAACCAGATCCGGGCGCGCGTGGACGGGGTCGTCGACCATCCCGTGACGGCCGAGGTGCTCAAGCCCTGGTACCGCTACATGTGCAAGCGGCCCTGCTTCAGCGACCACTACCTCCAGACCTTCAACCGGCCCAACGTCACCCTCGTCGACACCGCGGACCACGGCGGCGTGACCAGGATGACCGAGAACTCGATCGTCGTGGGCGACACCGAGTACGAGGTCGACTGCGTCATCTTCGCCACCGGGTTCGACGTGGGGGCCTCCGGGGTGATGACCGGGACGATGCCGGTCCGGGGCCGCGGCGGGCAGGGGCTGCTCGAATCCTGGAGCCGCGGACCGAAGACACTGCACGGCTTCTACAGCAACGGGTTCCCGAACCTCTTCCACCTGGGCCCCTTGCAGAACGCCAACTCGGTGAACTTCGCGCACATCCTGCTGGAGCAGGCCGAACACATCGCCGCCGTCATCACGGAAGGGCTCAAGACCGGCGCCCGCGTCATCGAGCCGACACGCGAAGCGGCCGAGGAGTGGAGCCGGACCGTCCAAGAGACCTCGCACGACAACTCCGCGTTCCAAGCGCAGTGCACTCCCGGTTACTACAACAGGGAAGGCGCCGTCATGCACGGCGGCTTCTCCTACAGCCCCGGCCCCGTGGCCTTCCACCGCCTCCTGGAGGAGTGGCGCGACAGCAACGTGGACGACGTCCTGTGGCGGGACGGACCCGAGACCGCACCTGGCCGGAACGGAGCCGTATGACATCGAACAGCCGCAGTACGCGATCGCCGGTGACCGCCCGCATCCTGCCCGCCCTCGCGGTGACCGGGATGGTGGCGGGGTGCTCCGGTGCCGCTGGTACGGGTGATGAGCAGGAGACCGAACGCACGGCGGAGCAGCTGCTCCAGGTGACCTCCGTCCACGAGGAGACGGGGATGACCCTGCTCGAAGGCCCGACCTTCGACGAGGACGGCGGCCTCGTCATCGTCGATGTCACCGCCCCTCCCGGGGACCCGAAGGTGATGAGGGTGGACACCGACTCCGAGGACGTAGAACCGGTGTACACCGACGAGACCAGCGCCTATACGTCCGCGCAGTTCAGCCCGCATGACGACCGGCTCTACCTGACGGACTTCGCCGGCGGGAAGATCGACAGCATCACCCCGGAGGGCGACGACCCCACCACGGTCTTCGAGGGGGACGTCGACGGCGTACCGATGCACCCGGACGACCTGGCCTTCGACGAGGACGGGCACATGTACGTCAGCGACTCGACCGGCTTTTCCGACCCCTCCTGGGAGCCCCAGGGCAGGGTGGTCAGGATCGACCGGGAGACCGAAGAGGCCACCGTCCTGGCGGACGAGCTCCCGGCGCCGAACGGCATCTCGTTCAGCGAGGACTTCGAGGGCCTGTGGGTCAGCCAGTACACCGCGAACCGCATCGACTACATGGCGCTCAACGAGGACCGGACCGAGGTGGTCACGTCCCACCCGGGTATCCACTTCGACGGCGGCACGAGCCAGGTCGACTCCAACGCGGTCGACGCGGCGGGCAACGTCTACCAGGCCGTCCACGGCCAACCGAGGATCTACGTGTACAGCTCGACGGGCGAGCACCTCGCGACGGTCAGCATCCCGGACGACGACGCTGAGGGCCTGGACACGGCGACCAATCTCGCCATCGTGCCGGGTACGACCGAGGCGTACATGACCGTCAGCGGCGACGACGGCGGCTTCATCTACCAGTTCGACGCGCTTGCCGAGGGGATCCGCCAGTCGAACGGCGGGTGACCCCCCCGGGTGCCGTGGTGATCGGCCGGGCGCCGCCCACGAACCGCGCACCGGTCAGCCCGGACCACGCGGCTCCGCCACCGGGGAGCACTGATAGCTTCTCCGCCATGGAGACAACTGGCCCGGCTGACTGGCGGGCGGCCAACCGGTCGCACTGGGACGAGAGGGTCCCCCTGCACATCGCGAGCGACTTCTACGACCTGGACGGTTTCCGGGCCGGGGCGGACGCGTTGCGAGCATTCGAGCGCGCCGAGGTCGGCGACGTCACCGGGAAGTCGCTGCTCCACCTGCAGTGCCACATCGGACTGGACACGCTGTCATGGGCGCGGCACGGCGCGAAGCGCGTGGTCGGGCTGGACTTCTCCGGACCCGCCGTGGAGGCGGCCCGCGGCCTCGCCGCCGAGATCGGCCTCCCGGACGGACAAGCGGGCTTCGTCGAGGCAGACGTGTACGACGCGGCCGCCGCCGTGCCGGAGGAGAGCTACGACATCGTCTACACGGGTGTCGGCGCGCTGTGCTGGCTCCCCGACATCCGCCGCTGGGCACGGACCGCGGCGTCGCTCGTCGCTCCCGGCGGCTTCCTCTACCTCGCGGAGTTCCACCCGCTCACCGACGTCCTCGACGACGAGACGGGCACCCGGGTCGTGCGGGACTACTTCGCGAAGGACGCTTGGGTGGACGAGACCCCCGGCACGTACGCGGACCTGGAGGCCAGGACCGTCCACAACCGCAGCGTGGAGTGGCAACACCCCATCGGCGACGTGATCTCGTCCCTGGCCTCCGCCGGGCTGCGGATCGAGTTCCTCCACGAGCACGACGCCACGCTCTTCCCCCGGTTCGGGGACCTCGAACGCACCGCCGAAGGCTTCTACCGTTTCCCGGTCTCCCGCCCCAGCATCCCGCTGATGTACTCGCTGCGAGCACGCAAGCCCTGACCCCGGGCGCGGAAGCCCGCCGTCGTCCGCGTCGGGGGCGTCAGAGCCAGTCGTGTTCGCGCGCGTACCGCGCCGCCTCGTGCCGGGTCCGCGTCTGGGTCTTCTGCATCGCGTTCGAGAGGTAGTTGCGCACCGTCCCCTCCGCCAGGTGGAGCCGGGCGGCGATCTCGGCGGCTGCGTACCCTTCACCGGTCGCCCTCAGCACGTCGATCTCCCGGTCGGTGAGCGGGCAGTCGTCGATGACGGCGAGCGCGGAGACGTCCGGGTCGACCCACCGCCTGCCTTCGTGCAGGGTCTTGATGACCGAGGCGATGTCCGCCGGATCCGCCGACTTGCTGACGAAGCCCTGGACCCCGAGCCGCAGCGCCTTGCGGAGCACACCGGGCCTGGCGTGCCGGGTCAGCATGAGGATGACCTGATCCGGTCGCTCCCGGCGGATCGCGGCGACGGCGCCGAGCCCGTCCACCCCGGGCATCTCCAGGTCGATGACGAGCACGTCGGGCCGGTGCCGGAGCGTGGCCGCCACTGCCGCCGCGCCGTCGTCGGCTTCGGCGAGTACGCTGACCTCCCCCTCGAGCGGGAGCAGCGACGCCAGGGCCTTGCGGAGGAGGGCCTCGTCGTCGGCGAGTACCACGGTGGTCATCGGTCGTCCTTTCCGTGTGTTCCGTCTTTGACGGGCAGGCCGGTTCCGGAGTGCTGCCGCGGAAGACGCGCGGCCGTCCGGAACCGCCCGCCCTTCCGTTCCACCGAGAGTTCGCCGCCGCCGTGGGCCACCCGGTCCCTGAGGGTGGCGAGGCCGCTGAGCTCGGGCGGCACCCCGCCCCGCACACCGTCGTTGACGATGGTGATGCCCGCTTCCGTGAGGGTGATCCACACGTGTTCGGCCTGCGCGTGCCGCAGGATGTTGGTCGTCGTCTCCCGGAGGACCTGGGCGAACAGCGCGCCCGCGCGCGTATCGGCGCCGGCCCCGCGGTCGACGTGGACGCGGATCCCCGCGGCTTCGAAGAGGTTCTTGGCGTTCTCCAACTCCGCGGGCAGGTTGAGGCGGCGCTGGGCGTAGGCGAGCTCCTTGGTCTGGGCGATGGTGTCGCCGACCAGGGTGTGCACCTCGCCCAGTTCCCGCTCCACCTGGTCGATGTCGCTACGCACGAGTTTTCGGGCCAGCGCGACCTTCAGCTTCACCACGTGGAGCGTGTGCCCCTGGATATCGTGCAGGTCGCTGGCGAAACGCACGCGCTCCCGGACCACTGCCATCTCCGCCTCGCGTTCCCGTGACTCCACCAGCTCCTCGATGAGGCCGGAGACCACGTAGTTGAGGGAGGTCAGGACGGCTCCCGTGACGGCGACGCTCGTGGCGCCGACGGCGTAGTCGAGCAGTACGCGACCGGCCTCCTCGGGTGACATCACCAGGCGCACCGCGACCACCGAGGCGATGAAGGCGACCAAAGCCAGCGCCGCGACCCGGCGGTGGCGCGGCAGCTGGAAGACGAGGATGGTGCCCGCGATGGAGAGGCCGAAGGACGCGGAAGGGCTGTCCACGACCAGCACCCCGACGATCCACACGGCGGCCGCGACGGCCAGGCAGAGAAGCGTCGTGCGGGAGAGGCGTGCCGACTTCCACGCGGCGACCGCCGTGATGGCCGCCACCACGCCCAGCCCGAGCACGGTCGCCTCCCCCCAGGTCTCGGCGTTGCCCGAAACCAGCAGCGCCCCCACGGCGGAGAGTGACGCGAACACGATGTTGCGGCTGACCGTGCGGAGATCCCCCTGCGTCGCTTCGGTGTGATCGGACGTCATGTGGGCCTTTCCAGGATCGGTCAGCGGAGCCCGTCCCAGTATTCTTCCGGCCGCACCCGGCCACCAGTGACACCACGTCATGACTCCACCTGGAAAAACGTCATGGCGGAGTGGTGACGCGGCTCCACTGCCGATCGGGCGAGCCGACGGCTGGAATAGACGGCATGACTACACCAGTGATCGACGTCGAACGGCTGAACCTCGAGTACGGAGACTTCCACGCCGTGAAGGACCTGTCCTTCCACGTACGGCGCGGGGAGTTCTATGCCCTGCTCGGCACGAACGGGGCGGGTAAGACCTCGGCCTTGGAGACCGTCGAAGGCCACCGCGCCGCCACATCGGGCACCGTGCGGGTCTTCGGCGAGAACCCGCGCGACCGCCGGGCCGTGCGGCCCAGGACCGGCATCATGCTGCAGGAGAGCGGCTTCTCCCCGGATCTGACGGTGCGCGAGTCGGTCCGGCTGATCGGAGCGCTCACTCGGCGGGCGGACAGCGTCGAGCGCGTTCTCGGCGTCGTCGACCTGGCCGGCAAGGCCGGAACCAAGGTGTCCCAGCTCTCCGGTGGTGAGAAGCGGCGCCTGGACTTCGCCACCGCCGTGTACGGCACTCCGGAGCTGATCTTCCTGGACGAGCCCACCACCGGCCTGGACATCCAGTCCCGGGACGATCTCTGGGACGCCGTCGACCGGCTGCGCGAGGACGGGTCCACCGTCGTGCTCACCACGCACTACCTGGAGGAGGCGCAGCAGCGCGCCGATCGCATCGGGCTGATGCACAAGGGCTCTCTCCACCGGGAGGGGACCGTCTCCGAACTGACCCGGAGCCTGCCGGCCACGATCCGCTTCACCCTCCCGTCCACCGCGCCGACACCGCCGCTCCAGGCCGTGGACGAGGGCGGCGGCACGCTCCTCGTCGAGACCCTCGGACTGCAGAAGGACCTGCACACCCTGCTCGGCTGGGCCCAGGACCACGCGGTGGAACTGCGGGACCTGCGGGCCGGTCCGACCCGGCTCGACGACGTCTTCCGTGCCATCGGCAGCGACTAGTACCGGCCGGACCCGCCAAGAAGCCTTACTCTCCAAGAAACGGACCCGCGCCATGCTCGTGATCGCTCACAGTGAGCTGATCCAGATCTTCCGGAACCGGCTGGTTCTGGTCACCATGCTCGTTCTGCCCGCGGCGTTCAGCGCCTTCTACATCTACCTGCACGACACCGTCCCGGGGTTGGACCTCGGCGCCGTCGCTGCGGTACTGGTGTTCCTCGTGGTGACCCTAGGGCTCTACACGACCACGGTGACCACGCTCGCCTCGCGGCGGCAGACCCTCTTCCTCAAGCGGCTGCGGTCCACCGCGGCGGGCGACACCGGCATCCTCACCGGCCTACTGTTCCCGGTCACCGCCATCACGCTGGTCCAAGTGACCGCGGTCCTCGCCGTGCTGGCCGTGGTCGCGGGCGAACCCACCCATGTCCTCCTCCTCACGGCGGCCGTACTCTCGACGGTGACGATGATGCTCGGCCTGGGCCTGGCCACGGCCGGACTGACCAACTCGCCCGAACACGCCCAGGTGACCACTCTGCCTGTGATGGTCGGCACCTTGGCCGTTTCGGGCTGGGTGGGGTTCACCGGCACCGAGGAGCTCACTCTGCTGAAGCGGCTGCTGCCCGGCGGTTCGGCCACCGAACTGGTCGTCAACGCCTGGAACGGCGGCACTTCGGTCGCGGACTCCCTGTTCCTCCTGGCACCCACGCTGGCCTGGGTCGTCGTCGCCGTCGCACTCGCCGCCCGGATCTTCCGATGGGAGCCGCGCCGGTAGTACCGCACCGGCCCGCAGGACGCCCGCCGCCCACCGTCATCCCTGCGGGCCGGTCATTCCTGCGGGCCGGTCATTTCCGCGGGCTGGAAGGCCTCCACTAGGGCTCGGGCGGCCGGGTGCCCTCCGCGATCACCCGCACCGGCGCACCGGTGAAGAAGCCCTCAACGTCCTCCAGCGCCTGGGTGAAGTAGGTGCGGTAGTTCTGCCTGGACACGTATCCCAGGTGCGGGGTGAGCACCGTGCGCGGTGCGGTGACCAGGGGGTCGTCCGCCCGCGCCGGTTCGGTGTCGAAGACGTCCAGGCCGGCGCCGCCCAGACTCCCCTCCCGGAGCGCGGCGCACAGCGCCCCGGTGTCGACCAGCCCGGCGCGTGCCGTGTTGACCAGCACGGCGCCGGGTTTCATCGCCGCGAGCTCCGATGCGCCGATCGTGTTCCGGGACCGGTCGCTGAGCCGCAGGTGCAGCGAGACCACGTCGGAGGTGGAGAGCAGCACGTCCTTGGCGACGGCCTCGACACCCAGCCCTGCTGCCCTGTCGGCGTCGAGGTTCTGGCTCCACGCCAGCACCCGCATGCCGAAGGCACGGCCGACCGCGGCGACTCGGCTGCCGATCTTCCCTAGCCCCACCAGACCGAGAGTCGAACCCTCGAGCTCCTCACCGAGCGTGCTCTGCCAGCGCCCCTCCCGTACCGCCCGGTCCTCGACGACCAGGTTCCGGCGCAGGGCGGTGATGAGGGCCCAGGTGAGCTCGGCCGGCGGCACCGAGGAGGAAGCCGTCCCGCACACGGTCACCCCGAGGTCCGGTTCGATCGCGCTGTTGGCCATGCCGGTCGTGACCACGAGACGCAGGTCCGGAAGCCGGTCCACCACCGAACGCTTCAACGGGGTCCGTTCGCGCATCAGCACCGCCGCCTGGCAACCCTTCAGCCAGTCCACGAGCTGGTCGTCGTCCCGCACCGGTTCCCGGTAGACCACGAGCTCGATGCCCAGCCCGGAGTCCGCCCAGGGTGCCAGCGAGGCGGCGACCCCCTGGTAGTCGTCCAAAATCGCCACTCGAACGCCCATCGCCGTGTCCCTTCAGTCGGTGGAGTCCGTCGGCCGGACCTCGGCTCTATCACACCGCCACAGGGGCGGACGTCCCCGCCCCGGGACTCGCCAGAGGGCGGCGCATCCACCGTTCGATGGATGCCGGGGCTCAGTCGTATCAGTGCGGGACCGGGGCCGGACAGGCGATCCGCGCCGGGGCGCCGTTGGCCAGGCTTGTGGGCATGGCGATCATCGAAGCGACAGAGCTCAGCAAGAGGTACGACGGCCAAGCGGTCCTGGACGGTTTGTCCTTCTCCGTGGACGAGGGGGAGATCTTCGGGATCCTCGGCCCCAACGGCGCGGGGAAGACCACTGCCGTCGAGTGCGTGGAAGGCCTGCGGCGCCCCGACTCCGGTCAGGTGCGGGTGCTCGGGTCCGATCCGCACCGGCGGGGCGCGGAGCTGCGCGAGCACATCGGCGTCCAGCTCCAGGACACCCGACTGCCCGAGAACATCAGGGTGTGGGAGGTGCTCGACCTCTACGCCTCGTTCTACGCCAAGCCCCGCGACTGGCGTGAGCTGTTGGAACAGTGGGGCCTTGCGGACAAGCGGAACACGTATTTCGGGAAGCTTTCCGGCGGGCAGCAGCAGCGCCTGTTCATCGCCCTGGCCATGGCCGGTGACCCGAGGGTCGCCTTCCTGGACGAACTCACCAGCGGGCTCGACCCCCAGGCCCGCCGGGCCACTTGGGAGCTGGTCAAGCAAGTCCGTGCCGAGGGCGTGACCGTGGTCCTGGTCAGCCACTTCATGGACGAGGTCGAGGAGCTGTGCGACCGGGTCGCGGTCCTCGACCGGGGCCGCCTCGTCGCCCTGGACAGCCCTCAGGGGCTGATCGACGGCGTGGACGCCGAGTACCGGATGAGCTTCCAGCTCATGGACGCGAGCGTCCCCGAACCCGCAGGACTGCTGAGGGACCTCGACGGGGTGACCTCGGTGTCCAGCGCCGAGGGACGGGTCGTCGTGACCGGGCGGGGCGACTTCGCCACCGACGTCACCGCGGCACTGGCCCGCGAGCGTGTGCTCGTCACCGACCTGCGCATCGACAAGCGCACCCTGGACGACGCCTTCGTCGCCCTCACCGGCCGCTCACTCCGGGCCTGACCAGCTGCCCGCAGATCAGATCCAAGCCGCTTCAGGCCGTTCCCGCCAGACCCAGGCCCCGCCGAGGCCCGAACCCAACGGAAGGACCGCCGTGACGACCCTCGCCAAGCTCACCACCGTCGAGACCAAACTGCTGGTGCGTGAACCCGGATCCGTGTTCGCCCTACTCATCCCCCTCTTCATCCTCGTGGTCTTCGGGAGCGC
The DNA here is from genome assembly GCF_054777395.1 of Nocardiopsis oceani. Taxonomy (NCBI): domain Bacteria; kingdom Bacillati; phylum Actinomycetota; class Actinomycetes; order Streptosporangiales; family Nocardiopsidaceae; genus Nocardiopsis; species Nocardiopsis oceani. Next base: position 100,686 of record NZ_BAAHAR010000011.1, on the reverse strand, counting down.
GATCACGGAGGGGGACACCTTCATCATGCCGATGGCCGTGTCGTACGGGATCGCCATGGTCGGCATCTACTTGCTCCCCACGACCCTGGCCACCTACCGGGAGCGGGGCATCCTGCGCAGGCTCTCGGTGACGCCGGTGCGCCCGAGTAGTCTGCTCACCGTGCAGATCCTGCTCCAGCTGGCACTCGCCGTGTTCGCGGTCTCGCTGCTGCTCGTCGTCGGGATCGGGTTCTTCGGCGCCCTCGCGCCCAGCGCCGCGTGGTTCCTGGCGGTCTTCGTGCTCGGAACCGCCGCGATGTTCTCCATCGGCCTGCTCATCGCCTCGCTCTGCACCAACGGGCGGTCCGCCAACGGCATCGGTGTGCTGCTCTTCTTCCCGCTGGCCTACCTGGGCGGTCTCATGCAGCCCGTCGAGCACATGCCCGCTATCCTGGCGCCCGCCAGCGGGTACACCCCGTTGGGGGCCCTGCGGCAGAGCCTCCAAGACGTCTGGAGCGGCGCGGTCCCCGCGCCGCTGGCACTGGTCACCATGGCCGTCTACGCCCTGGTCCTCAGCTTCGCCGCGGCCAGGTTCTTCCGCTGGGAGTGAGTATGGAGACGGTGTCCGAACCCGACCTCGACCTGCGGGAGCGGCGGCTGCGCCGGCTCACGGCCTCCGTGCCCTACGTCGTCCTCGTGGCCTCCTCCGTCCTCACCCTGGTCACCCACGACCTTCCCCTGGCTTGGCACCTGGAGACGCTCGGTCTCGCGGTTCTCGCAGCGGTCCTGGTCTGTACGATGACCGGCCTGAACCCGGAGTGGACCTCCCGCCCGAGGCTGATGGCCGTCTTCGTCGCCGTGCTGATCGTGATGATCGCGGTGCTCAGCACCCGGAGCATCTGGTTCGCGGGCTTCTTCGGGTTCGTCGGCTACGTGTACTCCACACACTTCCTCCGCGGCTGGTGGAAGCTGGCGGGGGTGACCGCCACCGCCGCGGTCACCGTCACCGCCTTCATGGGCGGGCTCCCCGAGCCCACACCCTCCTCCGTCGGCGTCCATCTGGTCTTCATCGCCGCGGTGGCCGTCATGGTCACGGTGTTCAGCCAGGTCGGAGCGGTCACCGCAGAGCGCAGCGACGAGCGCAGCCGGGTGGTGGAGCGCCTGCGGGAATCCATCCGAGAGAACGAAGGCCTCCAAGCCCAGCTGCTGCTCCAGGCCCGGGAGGCCGGGGTGCACGACGAGCGGGAGCGCATGGCCCGGGAAATCCACGACACCCTGGCGCAGGGGCTGGTCGGCATCATCACCCAGCTCCAGGCGGCCGAACGGGCCGAGGCCGGGGCGGCGACCGGGGCCGACCGTACGGCCGGGGTCGGGGTCGGGGCCGAGGCCGGATCTGGGTCCGGGGCCGGTGCCGAGTGGCGGCTCCGGGTCGCCAACGCCACCAGTTTGGCCCGCGACAACCTGGCGGAGGCACGCAGGTCCGTGCACGCCTTGGGCCCGGGGCACCTGGCGAGCACCCCGCTGCCCGACGCCCTGTCCGACCTCACCGCCGAATGGTCCCGGCTCAACGGGGTGCGCGCCGACTTCACCGCGACCGGGCCGGACCGACCCCTGCACGACGAGGTCGAGGCGGCCCTGCTCCGCACCGCCCAGGAGTCCCTGGCCAACGTCGCCAGGCACGCCGGGGCCACCCGGGTCGGGGTGACGCTGTCGTACATGGAGGACCTGGTCGCCCTGGACGTACGCGATGACGGTGTGGGTTTCGCGCCCGCCCCGGGTCCCGGGGACAAGTCCGGGACAGAGGACCCTGACGGGGGAGAGGGCACTGGCTCTGGAGCCGACTCGGGCGGGGGAGAGGACACGGGCGGCGGGTTCGGTCTGACCTCGATGCGGCAGCGGTTGGCCCGGCTGGCGGGCACCCTGGAGATCGAGTCCGAACCCGGTGCCTGGGCGGCGGTCTCCGCCACCGTTCCGGCCGTTCCGAGGGAGTCCCCCGGTGAGTGAAGCCCGTATCCGTGTCCTGGTGACCGACGACCACCCCGTCGTCCGCGACGGCATCCGCGGCATGTTCGACGGCGAACCGGGGTTCGAGGTGGTCGGGGAGGCCGCTGACGGCGCCCGTGCCGTCGAGCTCGCGCGCGCCTTGGAACCCGACGTGGTGCTGATGGACCTGCGCATGCCCGGGATGAACGGCGTCGAGGCCATCCGGGAGCTCACCCGGTTGGGCCTTCCGACCCGGGTCCTGGTCCTCACCACCTACGCCAGTGACAGCGACGTCAGCCCCGCCATCGAGGCCGGAGCCACCGGCTACCTCCTCAAGGACGCCCTCCCCGACGAGCTGGTCCGCGCCGTCCGCCTGGCTGCGCGCGGAGAGACCGTGCTCTCCCCGCTGGTGGCGACCCGCCTGGTCGGCCGGGTCCGCGAACCCGCCGTGCCGCTGAGCGACCGGGAGCTGGAGATCCTCCGGCTCATCGCCGACGGGTCCACCAACCGGGAGGCGGCCGCCCGCCTGTTCATCAGCGAAGCCACGATAAAAACGCACGTCCTGCACGTCTACGCCAAGCTCGGCGTCAACGACCGTGCAGCCGCGGTCGCGGCGGGTTTCCGGCGCGGCCTGCTGGACCCGGGCGGCGGGTGAGCGCGGCTCTGCAAGACCGCCCGCCCGGCTCAGGTGTTCTGCGGGGGAAAGGAGAAGCCGATCGGTGGCGGACGGAGCCGGACCAGTGGTCGGCCAACACCCCCGAGAACAGGCGCTTGGTCACTGGTGCAGGTCAGAGCGGAAACCCGGCATGGAAGGCCGCTTCGCCGAGGGATTCGGCCTGGGTGTGGGCGAAGAGCAGGGTGGCGCCGACGGCTACGGCGGGCCAGGCCCACCACCGGCGCGGCGCCCGGTGGCGTCCCCGGGTGCGGATGGTCGGGGTCGTGGGAGAGGGCGCGGTAGCTTCCCGGGCCCGCTGTTCCTGCCGGGCCCTCTGTTCGGTCTGTTCCCGGTGTTGGCGGGTGGCCTCGGCCCAGTGCGGGACGGCGTGGTGCTGGAGCGAGTAGGCGAGGCGGGGGTTGCCTTCCATCTGACGCAGCAGCCGTTCCTGCCGCTCCTGGTGGGACTCGGGCGGGGCGGCCGACTGGCGGCTGCTTCCAGGGCGGGAGAAGCGGCGGCCCCGGGGTGCGGCCAGCCGCTGGCGCACCCCGGGCTCCACCTGGTGCGGGGTGGTCACCGGGAGACCTCCGGAAGGGTGAACTCGGCCCAAGTGACGGTGCCCAGGCCTGCGCAGAAGGGGAAGTCCAGTACCGAGCGGGTACCCCACCGGGCGGCGAGGTGGCCGATGAGCAGCAGCCCCCGGCCGCGTTCGGCCTGCTGCCACTCCTCGACCGTGTGCTGCGGGGTTTCCGGGGCCTGGAACTCGGCACGGTCGGTGCGCATCCCGTCATCGATGATCGCGACCTGAACCGTGGTGGCGGTGGTGTGCAGGGTGCGGATCACCCGCCCCTCGACGTCCTGCCCCGAACGCGAGTGCGCGCAGGCGTTGGCGAACATCTCGCTGGCACAGAGCACCATGTTCTCGGCGGTCTCGCTGGTCTCTGTGCGCAGTCCGGCCAGGTGGTACAGGTCGGTGCTCAGGTCCGCGCGCACCCCGCTGGTCTGGGCCAGGTCGCCCGGGTAGAGGCGAGAGGGCCAGCGGCGTCCGGCGTAGGCGGGTGCGGGGGTGAGGATGTTTGGCACAATGGTCATGTCGGCAGCTCGCTTTCGTTGAAGTGGGATGTGGTTGTCGGCCTGCTCTGGGGGTGTTGGTGCACCCGCCAGAGCTTTTCTCGTGGGTGCTCCAGATGGGCCGCGTTCCCGCCGGGCCTCGGGGACCGGGTTCTAGGGCGCGGGCGGGTTGTCGGCCCCCAGGAGGCGGTGGCCGAGCAAGCGAAGGAGTTCGCGGCGGTTGGGCGCGGTGATCAGCTCGAAGGGGTCGCCTTCGCCTGCCCAGCCGATCGGGCGGCGGGCCACGTAGGTCTCGTGGGGCGGTTGGCCCTCGATGGTCAGGGTCCACTGCTTGTGGAGCAGCGGGCACAGGACGTGCTCGGGGATGGGCAGCTCGCCCTCGGCGGGCGGGCTCGCCTGTGAGGGCAGCGGAAGGCGGCCCCCGTCACCGCCGACCGTCCGGGCCGTGCTGGGCGGGTCGGGGTGATCGGCGATGGCCTGGTCGATCAGCAATGTGGCCAGTTCGGCGTCGTTCTGCTCGTGGGCGATGCGCAGTGCTTCTCGGATCAGGGGCAGGCGGCCGCGCAGGGTGTGGGAGTGCCACCCGGCCAGCTGGGACGGGGGCAGGTGCGCGGGTGGCTGCAGGGCTTCGTCGATGACGGTGTGCAGGTCCCTGGTGTGGATGTCGTGCATCAGGCGGCCACCCCCAGGCGCTGCAATCCGGCCAGGACCGCGTGGAGGACCTCCAGGGGTGCGGTGTCCAGCGGTCGGCGGGGTGCGGGGATGAGCGGCGGGCGCGGAGAGCGGGCGGGCCGCGCTTCGGAGTGGCTGCGGGGGTTGGCGGCAAAGGCGCGGACTCGTCCTGCCCTGCGGGGGCGACGGCGGCACATCGCTTCGGAAGCCAACCAACGCACGTGCGCCAGCTCGGACAGGTTCAGGTATCGCGGCATGGCGCGGGCTCCTGGAACTCGAATGCCGCTGGATGAGGGCGGCATAGACGAATGCGAATAACCATGATGCGATACGTGCAATGCTTTTCACAAGATGTGATTCGCATCTGGGTGATATGTCTGATTCCCGTTGCCTGGCCTATGATCAGGCAGGCCAGGAGGTGACACATGGTGGCCGACAGCCGGTACAGTCCCAGCGCCAGAAGGCGCCGACTGTCCGCTCTGCTCCGACGCATGCGTGAGGATCGCAACCTCAAGATCGAAAGCGTGAACAAGCAGTTGGGCTGGTCCAGCGGCAAGCTCTCGCGCATGGAGCGCAACGAGTGGAAGCTTCCGAGCGTCCGCGATATGAAGGACCTCGCCGAGGTCTACAAGCTGCCCGACGAGATGCGAGATGCCATCGTGTCTCTGGCGAGTGAATCCCGCTTGCGAGGCTGGTGGATCGACTTCAAGGACGTCCTCAGAGGCGGCCTGGCTGACTTCGAAACTGGTGCCTCGATGATCCGCACCTATGAAGCCTTGCTGATCCCTGGGCTACTCCAGACCCCCGAATACGCTGCTGCGGTACTGCGTGGTGGCCGAGTGCTGAGCGATGACGACATTGAGCGCAAGGTCGCGGGTCGCATGAAACGGCAGGAGATCCTCGCTGCGGAGGCTGCACCACGCGTGTGGGCGGTGATCGACGAGGCCGCGCTACGCAAGAGAATCGGCGGGCCTGAGGTGATGGAGGACCAGGTCCGGCACCTCATCGCTATTGCCGAGCGGCCGAACATCGACATTCAGGTGCTCCGAGACGAGGTGGGCTCTCACGCCGCGACGGACGGGGCTTTCCTCATCTTGGACTTCCCAGACCCAGCCGACCTACCCCTGGTGTACATAGAGACCGCGACCGAGGACCTGTACCTGGAACAGCCCGAGGCGATCCAGCACTACGTCGGCATCTTCGGCCATATCTGTAGCTCGGCGGAGTCACCTGAGGCTACGGTCCGGTACCTGGAATCTCTCATCTAGCAAGGACGACCATGCATTCATCCATCGACCTGCACTTCCGGAAGTCGTCCTACAGCGGTTCCGGCGACAACTGCGTCGAGGTCGCCGATCTCCTGGACGGTGCGGCTGTACGCGACACCCAGCACCGGGAGGCCGGTCACCTGTCCTTCCCCGGCCAGGAGTGGGCGGCGCTGATCCACGCCGCATGCACCGACCGGTAGGGCAGACGAGGGACGAGGGCCCCGACCGTTGGCATTCGTGCTGGTCGGGGGCCACTGTATTTATCCAGTAGACACGGCACACCTGGCCATTCGGAACGGCAGCAGGCTTCGCTGACCGCGGGTGGTCGGGGGTTCGGGACGTTTTCCTCCCCACCTGCCCTCGCCATCGCACTTCGGAGGCGGTACCGAATCGGACCGCTACGGCCTCCGGCATTGGAGGGCGGGACTGGTTCGAGCCGTCTACGGGTGGGGCCAGCTGCGTCGTTGTAGCCACAAGCGGGGGTGAGGGACGGCCGGCTCTGATGTCTTGGGAACGGTGAACCTCGGTAGGAAAAGATCCTGCCGAAGTTGAACAAGAGCTGAGTTCGTTCAGCCGATCGGAGCATCCCAGGAGGCAGACCAAGTTTCAGGGCCGACGATCCCATCGACCGTGAGCTCCATCTCTTCCTGGAACGCCAGGCACACTGCCTGAGACTGAGCCCCGTAGGCACCATCGACCGCGCCGATGTTCCACCCTCGGTAAGCCATCTGGCTCTGCCAGACGGACACACTGGTGTGAGTGGTCACGGTCGGGTAAGAGCGCGAGATGTCGGGATGCAGGCTCGCTGGCTGGTGCCGGAAGTAGAGTCCGGGCCATGTCCAGTCCACTGGTTCGGTTACGGGTTCGGTCCAAGCAGCGTTCCACGTCTGCTCACCCACGATCCCGTCCACGTCCAACGCCTTCTCTGCTTGAAACAAACGGCAAGCGAGCTGGCTCCGGTTGCCGTAAACACCGTCGGCATCGAGCCTCCACCCGCGCGTGACCATCTGTTCCTGCCACACCTGGACTGAGTCGTGTTCGGTCGGGGGTGGGTTCGTGAACTCCACACCGGGCCACTCGGGAGGCTCCGCTGCTTGTGCGACTCTGATGTGTGCATCCGGTGCCGGGCCGGACTCGGTGGTGGTACCGTCCGGCTGGAAGGACCCGTCCTCGACGTAGAGGCGCAGACTGCCTGGACACAGGGTTTCTTCCTCCATGTCCGGGATATCCCCGTGGCCGATGATGTCGTCGGCGTTAGCACCCAAACCTTCCAGGTGGGCGATGACACGACGCACCGCAGGAATGAGAGGTGGTGTCGTGCCGGGGATGAGCACGGCCCCGTCGAAGATACCGACCAAGCCGCAGATAGCGTAGTAGGTGGCGTTGCCGAAGTCGGTACCGTTCGCACCCGACTGGTACTCGTAACCGCGGCCGATGTAAATGTAGCCGTGCCGACAGACGAGGTAGTTGTACGCGATGTCGTCATAGAGGTCGTTCAGGTGATCTTCCTGGATCCCGCGTACGTACTCGTCGCAGTTGCTGTGCAAGATGGGCAGGGGCCAGACCGAGGCTGTGTAGTGGATCGCGATGCCCGGTGAGCTATCGATGGGTCCGTTGCTGCTCGGGTCTCCGTCTGGGTCTGCGTCCCAGTCTTGCCGGGTGACGACGTCCTCGCCGGTGATCTCATCAGCCTGTGCGGATAGGTTCATAATGCGACGTCCTCCAAGGGATCGAGCAACCTGATATTGCCATTTTCGGGTAACTAGCTGAAGGGATGGTTCCTCATCAGGTGTTTTGTTTTCGGCTTCGCCGTCGGCGTCCTCTCGTTTCTGCTGGTGGGTGGTATTGCGATCTACGCCTTCCCCTCTGAGCCCGGGGTTGAGCAAAAAGACTCCGGGGCTGATGCGCTGCGGTTCGGTGATTTCTTCGACTACCGGACAGACTCGATGGGGCCGGGGGAAGCGATCTCCCACACTGTGACGTCAGTGCGGATGAGGGACGCGCAAGAGGGGCAAGCGCACGCCTTCGAATTCACACTCGGAACCGTCAACAACTCTGATTCCCATGTAGAGGGACAGTACCCGGATGTCTATTGCGAAAACGAGGACGAACGTCACTTGGTTTTGACACGGGAGATGGCCCGAGGAGGCGATTACCCTGCGGGACTGGAGCCACAGGTAGGAACTCTCGGATTGACCATGGACCTCACCTGCGAATTCTCCGAGGCGATCTACCCCGAGGAACTCGTGATCACTCTGGAACGGGAGGACGGGGAAGCCGCGTTCATCGACCCCATGAGTGTGGTGGACCGGATCAAGTGGCGGCACGACTTCGAAGGTTGACCAGCTCCCGGGACGGCAGTCGGGTGGGGGTCAAGATTCCCAGGAATATTCACGCCTGGGAATAAGAGGTCCAGCCCGGGGAGGGGCAGAAGCCGGTGAAGTCGGAACAGGTCAGGCCGTGTCGGATACCTGCCGCCCTGGGGCGCCCGGGAGGGTGTCCGGTAGGGGTTCGGGCTCGGTGCTGAGCTCGTGGATCGAGGTCCTCTCGAGGTGGGAGCGCTCGACCTTGCACCGGGGAGCACACATGGAGCGAAACCCGGGTCCCGGGCACGCGAAAACCCCAGGCTTGAGCGGCACTACCTGCGCTCTGACCTGGGGTTTCTTCGGTAGGGCCCCGGGGGATCGAACCCCGAACCCGCGGATTAAAAGTCCGCTGCTCTGCCAGTTGAGCTAAGGCCCCACGAGGGCACTGGGCCCGTCGCCGGGACAACTCTACCGCAGTGGTAAGGCGGTCGCAGAGCAACCGCGGGTGGACGGGCGAGAAGGCCGGGAGGCCTGTGGCTGTGGGGCTTCTGCTGCGGGGGATGCCAGGGCGTGAGCAGGGGGTGGGCGTGCCGCCGTTGGTCGCCGCCTCAGGGCGTGCCGAGCGCGTCACTTTGGCGCGGGGGCGCGGTGTTGGTCTACTCGGACGAGCCGACCGCAAGGAGTGAGATGATCACCGAACGCCAGCAGGACGTTCTCCGCAAGCCCTCGTTCGGGCATGTGGCCACCATCGGCCCCCGGGGGGAGCCGCAGAGCAGCCCGGTCTGGGTCGACTGGGACGGCGAACACCTCAGGTTCAGTCAGACCACCACCCGGCAGAAGCTCCGCAACCTGGAGCGGGACGGGCGGATCTCGGTCTCGGCCACGGACCCCGACGACCCCTACATGTACGTGGAGGTCCGCGGGGTGGTGGACCGGGTGGAGGACGACCCGGAGAACGAGTTCATCGACGCGATGGCGCAGAAGTACATCGGAGAGCCCTATCCGTGGGGCAGCCCCGAGGAAAAGCGTGTGGTCGTGTGGGTTCGCCCGACCCACGTCAGTGGCCGCTGACGCGGGCAGCTAGACGGCAGCCCCGGAGTGCGGAGGGCCCGGTCCCGGTTGGGGCCGGGCCCTCCGCCTGGGGAACGAAAAAGTGAGAAAATTTGCACGGCATGCAATTATTAGTCGTGTGCTGGGAGGATCCATGGGGCTACGGGAGCGCAAGAAGCGGGCCACGCGCCGTGCACTCCAGGAGGCCGCGGTGCGGCTCACCCTGGAGCGCGGCTTGGAGAACGTGACGGTGGAGGAGATCGCGGCCGACGCCGACGTCTCCCCCCGCACTTTCTTCAACTACTTCGCGACCAAGGAGGACGCGCTGCTTGGCGACGTGCCGATGGCCCCGGACGAGCTCGCGCGCGAGACGTTCGTCGAGGGCGGTCCCACCGGCGAGTTCACCGAAGACCTCGTCACCCTGCTCGTCGCCACCCTGATCACCTCCGACGACCTCGCCACACAGCGTGCCGACATGGCTCAGCGCAAACAGCTGATGGACCGCGAGCCCCAGCTGTTGCCCGGTCTGCTCCACCGGTTCCACACCGTGGAGCAGGGCATGGCCGGGGCGATCGCCGAACGCGCCGGGGCGCCCGCCGACGACGAGCGTTCCCTGCTGGCAGCGGCGGCCGCGATGTCCGCCATGCGCCACGCGATGAAGCGCGTCCCCTACGGGGGCGACGTGGGGGCCGGGGAGGTGCGGGAGCGGCTGCGGACGTCGTTTCGGATGCTGGGTGAGGCGTTCGCGCCGAAGAGCGTCGGCTGAACTCCGCCGACGGCCCCGCCGCCCCCGATCCCTGATGCCTCATCCCCGCTCAACCGCCCCCCAACCCCGACATCCCTCTCAACCCGCGTGCCTCCCGCATCGCGCGAGGCACGGTCCTCATCCGTTGTCCAGGGCGGTCGGATGTGCCCCACGCCTCAGGAACGACACATGCTCCCCATCCGTCGAAAGCGGGCAAGGGCCCGCGCAACCCGGCAGCCCGTTCCTGGTTCGGGGTGGATGTCAGGGGTCGCCCAGGGCTCTCCCCGATGGGAATCGTCGTCAGTAACGGGCATGGTGGAGATATGAGCGAGAACTTCAAGAGCAAGCGGCTCCAGCGCAGTGAATCCGACCGTTTCCTGACCGGTGTGTGCGGGGGCATCGCCGACTACACCGGCCTGGACTCCACCCTGATCCGCGTTCTCTTCGCGGTCTTCACGCTGTTGGGCTTCAGCGGCATCCTGGTCTACGTCCTGGCCTGGCTGCTGATGCCGGCGGCGAGTGAGCGCCGTTCGCTGATGGAGCAGATCATCCGCAATTTCCAAGGAAAGCCGAGTGAGAACTGATGTGGACTCTGCGAGCACACCCAGAGTGGCGGCGCCGTGAGCTGTGCGCCCCGCGGGAGGAACGCGAGGCCGAGGAGGCCTGCGAACCGCCAGCGGAGTGCGCCGCGGAGCGCTAGCGGCACTGACCGCGGCACCATGGCCGCGGAGCGCTCCTAGGAGGCCGTCTCCGACTCGGTTTCCGCCATCCGGGCGGCGACGTCGCCGGACATCCGGGACCAGGGGACGGCGAGGGCCACCGCGGAGAGCAGGGCGAGCAGGCCCGCACCGACGATGACGGTGCTGGTGCTCGTGATCTCCACGAAGAAGCTGGACAGCAGGATGCCGATGCCTTGGGCGGCCTGAAGGCCCGAGGCAACCAGTCCGAAGGCCAGACCGCGGCCCTCCTTCGGCACACAGAGGACGAAGGCCGCGTTGGCCACGAACTGGTAGGAGCCGAAAGCCCCGCACAGGGCGAGCGCACCGACCATCAGCCACAGCGGTATCGGAAATACCCAGAGCAGCAGCGGAACACAGGTGAGGATCGCGAGCGGTCCGAGCAGCCGGGTCCTGGTCGGAGGCGCGATCAGCCGGGTGAGAACGAAGCCGCCGACGAATGCGCCGATCGCCTGTCCGGCCATGATGAATCCGGCCGCGGTCGGCCCGGCACCAGCCTCGGCCGCCATGGGATTGGCCAGGCCGTAGGGCACCGAGTACAGGCCGGCGAGCCAGGCGAGCAGGGCGAGTACACGCAGTTTCGGGTCGCTGAACACGAGCTTGGCGCCGTCCCGGGTCACAGCCCACAGGCCCGGCTGCTTCTCGTCGTCCTGCTCCCTGAGCGGGGCGGGACGGGCCCTGACCCCGAACCGCAGGATCAGCGCGGACAGGAAGAAGAGCAGCCCCGTCGACATCAGGGTGATGCTGGGGCCGATCAGGGAGACGATCACACCGCCCGCGATCAGTCCGAGGAGCATTCCGACCTGCGAAGTCAGCTGGATGATCGCGGTGCTGGCCACGTAGCGCTCGCCCTGGATGATCTGGCTCAGCAGCGCCGCCCTGGCGGCCGCGAACGGGAGCGACGGCAGGATCGACAGGAACAGCAGCGCCCAGATCAGCCAGATCGGCAGTCCGGGAATCCCGACGGCGATGATGAGAACGGCTCTGAGCACGTCGCAGACCACCATGACCCGGCGCCGGGGCAGGATGTCGGCGAGCCCGGAGAACAGGGGCCCGGCGAGGATCGGGGGCAGGAACATCACGGCCAGCGTGATTCCGGCGGCGAAGGCCGAACCCGTCAATTGGTAGACCAGAACACTGGACGTGATGTTCAGCAGATTGGTACCGACCATGGTCAGGGCGTGGGCCAGCCACATGGAGCGGAACTCGCCGATCGCCATGACGTCGCGGTAGCTGCTACGCCATTCGTCGTCCTGTGGTGCCGAGGATTCGTGGTCTCCGTTGTCAGGGGATTGGTCGAGGTTCGGATTTCCCACCGGACTCTCCCTACTGTTACACGGTTGAAATCACGGTGTGTCGTGTCCCAATGACCAACCGTTCCGGAAGAGTGCTTGGCTGGCAAGTCGGTTGGGTAAATTCGTGTCTGATTCGTTGCTGCGGGTAATGATGTCCGAGAGTATTCGATGGTGCTTGCGGGGTCCGGTGTTCGGATTGTTTTCCCTGGTGGTCTTGGGTGGGCTGGAGGCTTTTCCGGCCGCCAGGTGCGCCAGGTCCCGTTGCGTGGCCGCCGTGTTTCAACTCGGTGTCGCGAATGTGGAACCCTGATCCAGGCGGGTGAAACTTATGGGATCAGCGGATGGCTATTCGCGGAGGCCGCTACCCGGGCTGTCATTGGGGGTCAGCCCCAGCCCAGTTCGGTGAGTCGGCTGTCGTCGATGCCGAAGTGGTGCGCGATCTCGTGCACGACGGTGATGAGGACCTCCTCGACCACCTGGTCCGGGGTCTCGCAGATCGCGCAGATGTTGCGCCGGTAGATGAAGATCTGGTCCGGGAGCACCCCGAAATAGGAGTCGCCCCGCTCGGTCAGCGGGATCCCCTCGTACAGCCCGAGCAAGCCCTCCGGGGACTCGTCCTCGACGGTGATCACCACGTTGTCCATGAGCTGGGCCAGCTCTGGCGGGATCTGGTCCAGGGCGTCGGCCACCAGTTCCTCGAAGTCCCTGCGCATCAGTTCAACCACGCCTGCCATTGTGCTGCCTCCTCGGAGCGGCGAGGAAGAGACATAACACTCTGGGCGGGAGAAAATATTGGGAGGAGTCCCCGGCGGCGGCATGATGGGGGTGTGTTGTCTTGGGGAAAGATCCGCGCTTACGACTTCCGTGGGGCCGCTGACCGGTCCAAGAGAGCCCTCAAACGATGGAGTGCCGGGCGGGCATGGCGTTGGAGCTGTGTCGTCGTCGCGGGTCTGGCCGGGGGTTGGCTGGGGCTGGCGCTCGCCGGTCAGGTGGTCACGCCGATCGGCCCGGCAGACGTCACCTTCTCCCTGAGCCCGCAGTGGAGCGGTGAGACGGTCGTCAACGTCGCCCCGCTGGGCCAGCTGGCCTTCGACACGCACACGGGTCCCCTGAAGCTCGAGGCGACCATCAGCGACATCCGGCTCTCCGCCGCGGAGGAGATGTTCGCCGACCCCGACGCGATCGACCGGATGGCCGCGGGGATCGGCGCCGACCTCTCGGACGGCGTGACAGCCGTCGTCCTGCGCTCCGTACTCGCGGCGACCCTGGGTGCCGCTCTGATGGGCCTCCTGCTGTTCCGCAACGCGTGGCGCGCTCTGGCCAGCGCGGTCACTTCCCTGGCCGTCCTGACGGCCTCCGGCGGGATGGCCGCCCTGACCTTCAACCCCAGCGCCATCGCCGAGCCGCGCTACACGGGCCTCATCGCGGGCGCCCCCCAGGTGGTGGGCAGCGCCGACGACGTGTTCAGCCAGTTCAGCGAGTACCAGGAGCAGCTCGCCGGGCTGGTCGGCAACGTGACGATGATCTACGAGGCCACGTCCGCGATGCCGGTGTACGAGGACGACGAGTCGGTCGTCACCGTGCTGCACGTGTCCGACATCCAGCTCAACCCGGCGTCTTGGAGCATCATCAGCACACTCCAGGAGCAGTACGGGGTGGACGTGATCGTGGACTCCGGTGACCTGACCGACCGCGGCAGCGCGGCGGAGGACGTCTTCGCGGACGAGATCGGCAACCTGGACGTGCCCTACGTGTGGGTGCGCGGGGAGCATGACTCCATGGGAACGCAGCGCGCGGTGGAGTCCCAGGAAAACGCCGTCGTCCTGGACGGGGACACCGAGGAGGTCGGCGGTCTCACCTTCTACGGCGCGGGAGACCCCCGGTTCACCCCGGACGCGACCCTGGACAACCCCGATGCCGCCGGCGTGGCCTCGCTGGGTGAGGAACAGGCGGCCGCGGTGGCTGAAGGCGGGTCCGACGTGGATGTCGCGATCCTGCACACGCGCACCCAGGGATGGCCGTTCGACGGGGTGGTGCCGCTCGTCCTGGTCGGCAACGAGCACATGCGCTCCACCGAGCTGACCGAGCTGGGGACCCGGTTCCTCGTCCAGGGGTCCACCGGCGGGGCCGGATTGGGTGGGCTGGATCACGGAGACGGTCGGCCGACGCCGTACCAGGCTTCGGTTCTGTACTTCGATGCCGAAACCGGCCGCCTCCAGGCCCGCGACGACGTGGACCTCGGCGGCGTCGGCCTCACGTCCGCGCAGGTCGAGCGGCATATCGAGGGGGATCCGGAGCGTCCGGTGGGTGATCCGACCGAGGAGCCCGAGGACGAACCCACCGAGGAGGACGGCTCACCGTAGCTTCCGGGTCCCCGCAGGTAGCGGAGGTTTCGCCCGCCTGAGGTATTCACTTTGGTGTTCATGGGAATCTCCCCTATGCTTGTGCTGTCTACACGGGCCCCCATCGTCTAGCGGCCCAGGACGCCGCCCTTTCAAGGCGGTAGCGCGGGTTCGAATCCCGTTGGGGGTACGAAGCGGTCAGAGCACTGTCGGACATCTGGCAGAATAAGTACCGCAGCGACACACGAGGCCAACACGGCCGAGTGTGACAACTGAACAAGGTCCTGTGGAGCAGTTAGGAGTGCTCGCCACCCTGTCAAGGTGGAGGCCGCGGGTTCAAATCCCGTCAGGACCGCAAGCGTCGCCGAGGCAATCGGCGCCGCGGCTAGGTAGCTCAGTTGGTACGAGCGTCCGCCTGAAAAGCGGAAGGTCGGCGGTTCGACCCCGCCCCTAGCCACACCACACAGACATACAAAAAGGCCCCGTCACCTGCGAAGGCAGATGGCGGGGCCTTTTCGTGCGCCGGTGGTTGCCAGTGGCCGGTCGCGGGTCACCCGAAGAGGACGGGCCGCCCCTGGTCACGGGGAAGGGGTCACCACGTGACGCCGTGCCAGCTCACATGGTGGTCCGTGTGGTCGGAGTCCTTCGTGCACCAGTAGGTGGTGCCGTCGCGTAGCAGGAAGCGGTCGCAGGCGATTCCGGCGGCGCGGTCCTCGGCCAGGGTGCGCATGAGTCGTTCCGCGTCCTCGGGAAGGTCGTCCTCGAACCCGGCGCCGCCGAAGCTTTCCAGGCCGTTCAGGAGGCGTTCCTGGCGGGTCCGGTGCGGGGACGTGGCGGCTTTCCGGCTCGATCCGATCACCAGTGCGGTGGCGTTGTCGGTGCTCTCGGCCTCGCGGGCGGCGTCCACCAGGACGTGAACCAGGGTGTCGGGGTCGTGGGCGTGGTCGGTGACGAGTTCGGCCAGCAGGCGTTCGTCCACGTAGTCGTGGATGCCGTCGCAGGTGAACAGGGTCAGGTCGGCGGCGGGCGCGGTGGCGGTCCCGATGTCGTCGGCGACGGCCGTCGCGACGGACGTCGTCACCGCGTGGTCGCCGATCTGGGCGAGGTCCTCAGCGACCCACAGGTCGCGCAGCTCCTGGCCGTAGGTGTGGTCCCGGGTGTGCTGGCGCAGGCCCGCGCTGGGGCTCCAGGTCCAGACGCGGCAGTCGCCGACCCAGGCGATGTCTATGGGCTCGTCCGGGGCGTCCTGGCGTGCGTGGGCCATCACACAGTCCGCTCCGGGGTGGGCCCGGCCGATCGCCGAAGTGGCCGCGAGCACGGCGTCCGCGGCTTCCCCGTGGGCCTCGACGGCGGTGTCCGCGGCGAGCTGCGCGGCCTCGGCGGTGGCCGGGTGCTCCCCGAAACCGTCGGCCAGTGCGGCGCGCCACCCCCCGGACTCTGGTTCGAGGAGGTAGGAGAAGGCGTCCTGCTGGCTGGGCCGGGGTCCCTGGTCGGTGTCGGTGGCGATGACGGGGGAACTCATACGCACTCCTTCAGCCGCGTTCGTGTGGGACCACTATCCACAGAGGATGGGACCTGGGAGATGCTCGCAACCGGGTGTTTGGTTCACCCGGTTGCGTCACGAACAGGTAGCCGGTTGACCGGGTGGAAAGAGTGCTTCGTCCGGTAGTGTCCGTCCATGTGAACCACGCGACCGCCGCAGACGGCACCCGCCTTTGGTACGACGTCCATGGTGCGGGAGAACCCCTGCTGCTCATCCACGGGCAGTCACTCGACCACGAGATGTGGGACGGGGTGTACGAGGACTTCGCCGCACGCTACCGGGTCGTGCGGATGGACACCCGCGGTACCGGCGGCAGTGACGTACCCCTCGACCGGCCGTACAGCATGGAACTGCTCGCCCGGGACGCCCTCGCGGTCCTGGACGACCTCGGCGTCGAGCGGGCGCACGTCTACGGCTTCTCCATGGGCGGCAAGATCGCCCAGACGCTTGCCGCGATCGCCCCGGAACGGGTCGGCGCCCTGGTCCTGGGCGCGACCGCGCCCGGCGGGAGCAACGAGGTCGAACGCCCCCGCCACGCGTCGGTCGCGCTGCGCAAGGCCAGCACCGAGGAGGGGCGCGACCTGATCGCGTACCTCTTCTACACGCCGGAGTGGGCGGACGCGCACCCCGAGACCGTCACCCGGATCCTTCCCCGCAACCCGCTGCGCGCGCAGCGCCGCCACTACGAGGCCAGCCTGAAGCACGACGGCTGGGACCTGCTGCCCCGGATCCAGGCACCGACGCTGGTCGTGCACGGAGAGGACGACGAGCTCACCCCGGTCGGCAACGCCGAACTGCTCGCCGGACGCGTGCCGGGCGCCGAGCTGCTGGTCCTGCCGGGCGCTCGCCACGGCTATCCGCACGAGGTGGCCCCGAAGGCAACCGAGGCGGTCCTGGAGTTCCTCGAAGCCAAACCCCTCTAGTAACGAGGCCGGGGCCGGCCCCCGAAGTAGGTGTTGGCCGAGGGGCGGAACATCATCACCACCCCGGCGATCACGGCGAGCAGGTGCAGGGTGCGCAGTGCCGCGATCGACACGAACTCCCCGGTCAGCGCCGGGATCCCGTCGGCCGCCCCACCGCCCAGAAGCCAACCGGCCGGCTCCACGACGAGGCTGAACGTGCCCACGACGCCGAGCCCGAGGGCCAGCGCCCAGCGGGCCCACCGGTGCCCCCGGTGGAAGAGCGCCACCACGGTCAGGACCACGGCGTAGACGAGCGCGCGCAGGCCCAAGCCCGGAAGCAGGCCGCTCCAGGGCATGCCGTCGTTCAGCAGGCCCCACGCGTGTATCGCGGCCTCAGCTGCGCCTGCGGCCACGGCGCCGATCCACAGCGCGGTGGCCGCGCTGACCGCCTTGGGGCGGCCGTGCGCCCCCGTAGTAACGCCCGGTGTGCCGCCCCGCGCCGTCCGTGCCATGATTCGGCCCCCTGCCGTGCTCGCCGTTCCCGTGGTGGTTCTACGGCGATTGTCGCGGGGCGGGCCCGCCGCTTTCAGGTGTGCGCGGACGCTGGTTCGCCCGGGACCCACCACCTCCGCGCCGGTGGTGGTCGCACTACCCGGTCCCGCGCGGGGTCCTGGGCCAGGGTCAGCGGTTCCTGTGGATCCGGCGGACGAGGTCGGCGCTCTTGGGGAGGTTGGAGAGCTCATCGTGACTGAGGTTGGGGTCCCGTAGGCGCAGGGCGACCGCGTCGTCGACCAGGCGGGCCGGGTCGCCCTGGGCGTGCCTCACGTAGTGGGGCAGACCGGCGGCGGCCACTGCGGCCAGGTCCGACGGGCCGCTGTCCGCGACCATGGCGAGGAGCAGCGCGCTCACCGCCAGGTCCAGGTCCGGATCCCCGTCGAGGGCGTTGGTCCAGTCGATCACGACCGGGCTGCCGGAGGTGAGCACCACGTTTCCGGGGTGCAGGTCCATGTGCAGCACCGGCCCCCGGTCCGAGCGGGGCGGGAGCGCGTGTAGCCGCCCCTGGAGGTCCGCGAGGGTCTTGGCTGCCCCTTCCGCTGTCACGTCGCCGTTCAGGCACGCATCGAGCATTGTGGGGCCGTACAGTCGGTCCATCTCCATCTCGGCGCCCTCGGCCCGGAGCACCCCGGGTACGGGGAAGCCGTGGGTTCCCACGTGAGTCATGGCGGCGGCCTCGGGGCCGCTGTCCACGGGGTGCCGGTAGCGGCGCAGCACCCTGTGGGCGTCGAGGGCGAACACGTCGGCGTCGCGCCCGGAGGCGAGGGGGACCCAGGAGGTCACGGTGGCTCCTCAGATGGGGGGAGGAAAGTCCGAGCGGAGCTGGTCGAGCTTGCGGCGGTCCTTCTTGGTGGGCCGTCCCGCGCCCCGGTCCCGGCGGATCACCGGGGCGGAGGCCTCCGGTGTCGGGGCGGGCGTGCGGTCGTTGTAGCAGCGGACCGCGACCGGGGCACCGACCCTCTTCAGAATGATGTGGCTCACATCGACGATCCGGGTGGTGCCGTGCAGGCGGAGCCGGACCTCGTCGCCGACCTTGACCGTCGTGGCCGGTTTGGCCGGGCGGTCGTTGACGCGGACGTGTCCGCCGCGGCAGGCCTGGGCGGAGTCGGCGCGGGTCTTGACGAGGCGGACCGCCCACAGCCAGCGGTCGACCCGCGTGGAGTCCGGGCCGGCGGGAAGTTGGGCGGACGAGTCGCTCACGCGAGGTCCTCTCGAGCTTTCGGGTGCGTTCTGAGCCACTCTAGATCGGCGACGGTACGAAGCGCTCCAAAGTCACGCTACAGTTGTAGACGCAACGAGGTCCTGTGGAGCAGTTAGGAGTGCTCGCCACCCTGTCAAGGTGGAGGCCGCGGGTTCAAATCCCGTCAGGACCGCATCATCGAAGGCCCGGTGTCCCAGACACCGGGCCTTCGGCGTTGACGGGGAAACGAGAGGGACGGTTGTGAGCTACCGGTACGCCACCGAGCGTACGGACCACTCGGCGTTGGCGAGTGGTCAGGTGTTGCGTTCCGCGCCCGGGTACCCGGGGTTCCCCGTGAGACTTGCGAGCGAACTCCTCCAGCGCGCCATGGTGCACGCCGAAGGCGACCGGGTGCGCCTGTGGGACCCCTGCTGCGGCAGCGGGTACCTGGTGACCGTCCTGGGCCTCCTGCACCGCGACCGGCTGACACACGTGCGGGCCACGGACGTGGACGACGACGCCGTGGCCATCGCGGCCCGCAACCTGGAACTGCTCACCGCGGAGGGCATGGCCGAGCGGGAGCGGGAACTGCGCCGTTCGGCCCGGGACTTCGGGAGGGTGGCGTTCGTGGAGCGGGCCGAGGGGGCGCGCGACCTGGCCGCCGGTCTGGCCGCGATGGGCGGGGACCTCCCCCACGCTTCGGGTGTGGCCGACGTGTTCGGGCTGACCGAGCCGGTCGACGCGGATCTGGTGATCACGGACGTGCCCTACGGCGAGATGACCCAGTGGGAAGGCGCCGTCCCGGACGAGGGGCCGGTCCGAGGGCTGCTCGCCTCGATGGGCCGGGTCCTGCCCCCGCACGCCGTGGCCGTCGTGACCGCGCGGACCCGCCGGGTCGCACTTCCGGAGGGCGTGCGGGCGCTGGAGCGGGTGAAGGTCGGCAACCGGTCGGCCGCCCTGGTCCGCGCCAGGGACCTCACCTCGGTCTGAGTCGCGGCCCGAGTGCCTCCTCCACAACCTGTGGAGAACCTTCCCGTCCCCCTGCGATGCGACCGCTTCTCGCTCTTCGTCGCGGCCTCCTGGGCCTGCGCTCCGCGCGCGGCTCAGCCCACGTCCCGGAAGGCACGTGAGGTGTACATGGCCACGATCAGCGCGGCCAGGGCCAGCAGGACGAAGCCCAGCGTGTACTGGGCGGTGACCTGGTAGACCGCACCCATGAGCAGCGGCGGGAAGTATCCGCCGAGACCGCCCGCGGCTCCGACAAGGCCGGTGACGGTACCCACGCGCGACGGGTCCACGAGCTTGGCGACCAGGGCGAACACCGCTCCGGTGCCCAGGCCCAGTGAGAGCGCGATCAGTACGAACGCGAGCCCGGCAGGGAACTCCGCGGGCGGGTGCAGCGCCAGCACGAAGGCGAAGGCGCAGGTGGCGGAGAACGAGATCAGGCACACCCGCACCGGTCCGATCCGGTCCGACAGGATGCCGCCGATCGGCCGGGCGACGACGGCGGCCACCGCGAACCCCGCGGTGCGCAGGCCCGCGTCGGTCTGGGCGAACTCGTAGGCGGTGGTCAGCAGCGTCGGCAGGTAGGTGGAGAAGGCAACGAAACCGCCGAAGACCAGCGCGTAGAGCCCGGATGCCTGCCAGGTCGCCTTCAGCTTGAGGGCCTCGCGGATGCGCGGCAGCGCCGGTTCGGTCTGCGGTTTCCACGTGGGCGAGTTCCGGGCGAAGAACCACATGACCGCGCCCATCGCGGCCAGCGCCGCACACATCAGCAGGTGGGTGGTAAAGACCCCCAGCCCCTCGACCAGGCGCGGCGTGAGGAAGGCCGACAGCGCGGTGCCGCCCATGCCCGCGCCGAACACACCCGTGGCGAACCCGCGCCGGTTGGCCGCGTACCAGGCGTTGACGAACGGGATGCCGATCGCGAACGAGGTGCCGGCGATGCCGAGGAAGAATCCCCAGAGCAGCAGCATTCCGTAGGAGGACGCGGAGAGCCCCACCAGGAAGGTGGGGACGATGCTGAGGAAGCAGATGCCCGTGAACATCACGCGGCCGCCGTAGCGGTCGGTAAGGGTGCCCACGGGGATGCGTCCGAGGGATCCCACCAACACGGGGAAGGCCACCAGGACCGATGTCTGCGTCGGTGCCAGGTCCAGGTTCTCGCTGTAGGTCCGCGACAACGGGCCGATCAGGTTCCAGGCCCAGAAGGTCAGCGCGAACGCCGCCGTCGCGAGGGCGAGGTTCCCGCCCGCGGTTCCGGAGCGGGCCGTCCGCTCCCCAGCCTCCGTGCGCATTGCGGCTCCTTCATCTCTCGATCTGCGGAGATTGTCACCCAATGCGGTGTGGGAGATGTGACTTCCCTGCCGGACAAGGCATATTTATTAACGGAATGTGGCCGATGATGGGCGTACTTGCTTTCGTCTCGGGCAATGGTCGGGCAAACGGAGTGTATTCCTTATGGCGGCGCAGGGAAAAATCGGGGGAGCCGGGGACGCCCTGCTCAGGTTGGGGAACTACCTGACCCGTTCTGAGCCCTTGGATGGAGACCGTGCGCAGGTGAGGCACGGTGGTCGTGAGGGTGACGTGTTCTACCGGGACCGCTGGAGCCACGACCGGGTGGTCCGTTCCACGCACGGCGTGAACTGCACTGGTTCCTGTTCTTGGGATGTCTATGTAAAAGACGGGATCATTACTTGGGAAACCCAGGCGACCGATTATCCTTCGGTCGGCCCGGACCGGCCCGAGTACGAACCCCGGGGTTGCCCGCGCGGCGCCGCTTTCTCTTGGTACACCTATTCTCCGACGCGGGTGCGCTATCCGTACGCGCGCGGGGTCCTCTTGGAAATGTACCGGGAGGCCCGGGAGCGCCTGGGCGATCCGGTGCTGGCCTGGGAGGAGATCACCACGGATCCCGAGAAGCGCAGCCGCTACCAGCGGGCGCGGGGTAAGGGCGGGCTCGTCCGGAGCACGTGGGATGAGGCGTTGGAGATCGCGGCCGCCGCGCACGTGCTGACGATCAAGAAGTACGGCCCCGACCGGATCGCCGGGTTCTCGCCGATCCCCGCGATGTCGATGGTCTCCCATGGTGTGGGCGCCCGGTTCGTGAACCTCCTCGGCGGCTCGATGCTGTCCTTCTACGACTGGTACGCCGACCTGCCTGTGGCCTCGCCGCAGGTGTTCGGCGACCAGACCGACGTCCCCGAGTCCGGTGACTGGTGGGACGCCGCCTACCTCGTGCTGTGGGGATCCAACGTCCCGGTCACCAGGACCCCGGATGCCCACTGGATGGCCGAGGCCCGCTACCGCGGCCAGAAGGTCGTCGTGGTCGCCCCGGACTTCAACGACGCCGCCAAGTTCGCCGACGAGTGGCTCGCCCCGCACCCCGGCACCGACGGGGCCCTGGCGATGGCTATGGGGCACGTGATCCTCAAGGAACGTTTCGTCGACGAGCTCACCCCCCGCTTCGCTGACTACGCGCGTACCTATACCGACCTGCCCTTCCTCGTGGCGTTGGAGAAGAGGGACGGCCGCCTCGTCCCCGGGAAGTTCCTCACCGCCGCGGACCTGCAGGACAGCACCGGCACCGCGAACTCCGGATCCGGTGGCACCGGCACCGCGAACGCACAGTGGAAACCCGTGATCTGGGCCGAGGGGGAGGACGGCCCTGTGGTACCCAACGGCACGATCGGGGACCGCTGGGGCGACGACGGTGCGGGCAAGTGGAACCTCGAGCTCGAGGGCCGCACCCCCGAACTCACCTTCTACGCCGAGGGCGCTGAGGCCGCCAAGGTCGCGCTTCCCCGGTTCGACACCCCCAACGGCACGGCGGAGGTCGACACCAGGGGTGTCCCGGTCCGCAGGGTCGGCGACCGCCTCGTCACCACCGTGTTCGACCTGGTCCTGGCCCAGTACGGGGTGTCCCGACCGGGCCTGCCGGGGGTCTGGCCTGCCGGGTACGACGACCCGGCCGGCGCGTACACCCCCGCCTGGCAGGAGGCCCTGACCTCGGTGCCCGCCGACCGCGCAGTGCGGATCGCCCGCGAGTTCGCCGACACCGCCGAGGCCAGCGGCGGCCGCGCCATGATCGTGCTGGGCGCCGGGACCAACCAGTGGTTCCACGGGGAGAACGCCTACCGCTCCTTCCTCGCCCTGCTGCTGCTCACCGGATGCCAAGGCGTGAACGGCGGCGGCTGGGCGCACTACGTGGGCCAGGAGAAGTGCCGCACGTCCACGGGCTGGGCGGCCTATGCCTCAGGGATGGACTGGTCGCGCCCGCCGCGCTTCATGGCCGGGACCGCTTACTGGTACAGCCACACCGACCAGTGGCGCTACGACACCTACCGGGCCGACGCCCTCATGTCGCCCCTGGGGCCCGGGAAGGTGAAGGGACAGCACACCGCCGACCTCGTGGCGGCGTCGGCCCGGATGGGCTGGATGCCGTCCTATCCGACCTTCAACCGCAACCCGGTCCAGCTCGGCAAGGAAGCCGCCGAACTCGACCGGGACCCCGCCGAGTACGTCGCCGACCAGCTCCACGACGGCACGCTCCGCTTCGCCGCCGAGGACCCTGACGACCCGACGAACTGGCCCCGAACCCTCACCCTGTGGCGGTCCAACCTGTTCGGCTCCTCCGCCAAGGGCAACGAGTACTTCCTGAAACACCTCCTGGGCACCCACTCCAACCTCCAGTCGGAGCCAGCCGGCCCCGACCACCGGCCCAGTGACGTGACCTGGCGGGACGAGATCCCCGAGGGCAAGCTCGACCTGTTGCTCACCATGGACTTCCGGATGACCAGTTCGACCCTGCTGTCGGACATCGTCCTGCCCGCCGCCACCTGGTACGAGAAGCACGACCTCTCCACGACGGACATGCACCCTTTCGTGCACGCCTTCAACCCGGCGATCGATCCGCCCTGGGAGACACGCACCGACTTCGACACCTTCCACGCCCTGGCGAAGGTGTTCAGCGAACTCGCCGCCGACCACCTCGGCGAGGTCACCGACCTGGTCGCGGTACCCCACCAGCACGACACCCCGGGGGAGCTGGCCCAGCCGCACGGGGTGCCGCCGGACTGGAAGGCCGAGGGCGAACGCCCGGTCCCGGGCCGGACCATGCCGGGCATCGTCCCGGTCCGCCGCAACTACTCCGCGGTCGCGCAGAAGCTGGCGGCGCTCGGCCCGCTCGCTGAGAGCAAGGGCCTCCCGGTCAAGGGGGTGTCCTTCACCCCGGACGAGGAGATCGACTGGCTGCGCCAGCGCAACGGCACCGTCCGCGGCGGGGTGGCGGACGGCCGACCCGCCCTGGACACCGACGTCAAGGCCTGCGAGATGATCCTCGCGCTGTCCGGTACCAGTAACGGCCGACTCGCCGCTCAGGGTTTCGAACGCCTGGCCGCACGCACCGGCACCGACATGGACGAGCTGATCCACCACTCCGAGGGCCGACGGGTGGTCTTCGACGATGCCAAGCGCGGCCCCACCCCGGTGGGGAGCAGTCCCGAATGGTCTGGCAAGGAGGCCTCGGACCGCCGCTACTCGCCCTTCACCGTCAACGTCGAACACGACAAGCCCTGGCACACGCTCACCGGCCGGCAGCACTTCTACCTGGACCACGACTGGATGCACGAGTTCGGCGAGGCCCTGCCGGTCTACCGGCCCCCGCTGGACATCAGCCGCCTGTTCGGCGAGCCGACGATCGGCCCGACCGGGCAGCGCGAGGTGGTGGTGCGCTACCTGACACCGCACTCCAAGTGGTCCATCCACTCCGAGTACCAGGACAACCTGCTCCTGCAGACCCTGTCCCGCGGTGGTCCCACCATCTGGATGAGCGTGGCCGACGCCGAGGCGATCGAGGCCGCCGACAACGACTGGGTGGAGGCGGTCAACCGCAACGGCGTCGTCGCCGCGCGCTTGGTGGTGTCGCACCGGATGCCGACCGGCACGGTGTACATGCACCACGCCCAGGAGCGCACCATCGACGTGCCCAAGACCGAGACCACGGGCAAGCGCGGCGGCATCCACAATTCGCTCACCCGGCTGCTGGTCAAGCCGACCCACCTCATCGGCGGATACGCACAGCTCAGCTACGCCTTCAACTACCTAGGACCGACCGGGAACCAGCGCGACGAGGTCACGGTCGTGCGCAAGCGGACGACGGAGGTGCGCTACTGATGACGGAGCGGAACCGGATTCGAGAGGACGCACGGTCGGGTGGTCGGCGGATCGGCCGGGTCATGGCGCAGGTCGCCATGGTGATGAACCTCGACAAGTGCATCGGCTGCCACACCTGTTCGGTCACCTGCAAGCAGGCGTGGACCAACCGGAGCGGCGTCGAGTACGCGTGGTTCAACAACGTCGAGACCCGGCCCGGCCAGGGGTACCCGCGCACTTACCAGGACCAGGAGAGGTGGCGGGGCGGCTGGGTCCGCCAGCCCAACGGCAAGCTCGTGCCCCGCGCCGGCGGCCGGATCAAGCGGCTCGCGACGATCTTCGCCAACCCGGTGATGCCCTCCATCCAGGACTACTACGAGCCCTGGACCTACGACTACGAGAACCTGACCAACGCCCCCTTGGGCGACGACTTCCCGGTGGCCACCCCGCACTCGGCGCTCACCGGCAAGCCGATGCAGGTCACCTGGAGCGCCAACTGGGACGACGACCTGGGCGGCGGACCCGAACTCGCCTCCCAGGACCCGATCGTGCGCAGGCTCGGCGACAAGGTGAAGCTGTCCTTCGAGGACACCTTCATGTTCTACCTGCCGCGCATCTGCGAGCACTGCCTCAACCCGACCTGTGTGGCGGCCTGCCCCAGTGGTGCGCTCTACAAGCGGGTCGAGGACGGCATCGTGCTCGTCGACCAGGACCGCTGCCGGGGCTGGCGCATGTGCGTCACCGCCTGCCCTTACAAGAAGATCTACTTCAACCACAAGACGGGCAAGGCCGAGAAGTGCACCTTCTGCTACCCGCGGGTGGAGGTGGGCATGCCCACCATCTGCTCCGAGACCTGCGTGGGGCGCCTGCGCTATCTGGGAGTCATCCTCTACGACGCGGACCGGGTCGGTGACGCGGCCGCAGTGGAGGACGAGAGGGACCTCTACGAGGCCCAGCTCGGTGTCTTCCTCGACCCCGCGGACCCGGACGTGCGTGCGGCCGCCCGCCGGGACGGCATCCCGGAGCGCTGGGTGGAGTCGGCGGCCCGGTCGCCGATCTACGCCCTGGCCAAGCGCTTCCGGGTCGCCCTTCCGCTGCACCCGGAGTACCGCACGATGCCGATGGTCTGGTACGTCCCCCCGCTGTCCCCGGTGGTGGACACGCTGACGCGGACCGGACACGACGGTGAGTCGGCGGACAACCTCTTCGGCGCCATCGACACCCTGCGGATCCCGATCGAGTACCTGGCCGAGCTGTTCAGCGCGGGGGACACCGCACCGGTGGACCTGGTCCTGCGCAGGCTCGCCGCGATGCGCTCCTACATGCGCCGGGTCAACCTCGGACAGGAACGGGACGAGTCCATCGCGTCCGCGGTCGGCATGACCGGCACCGAGATCGAGGACATGTACCGGCTGCTCGCCCTGGCCAAGTACGACGAGCGGTACGTCGTGCCCACGGCCTTCGGGGTGGACGAGTCCGACCGGGGTGTGATCGAGGAGGTCGGCTGCAGCCTGGACTTCGACGGCGGCCCCGGCATGGGCGGCATGGGCGACGTCCCGTTCGGTGAGGCCTCCGGGCGGCCCGACGCGGCCTCCGTGGAGACCTTCCACGCCCTCCGTGAGCGCCAGACCAGTGACGGCACCGTCGGCGGCGCGGCGGGCGACAGCTCGGCCAACAGCCCGTCGGCGGCCACGGACGGCCGCGTCAACCTTCTGAACTGGGACGGCAACGGACGTCCGCGGGGGCTCTTCCCGCCCCGGGCGGACGGCGGTACCGACAACGGCGAAGCACGGGGCAGCGACCCCGAAACCCGTTAGCGAGGTCCAACATGAGCACCACCAACGGTATGGAAAAGGGCTCGGTCGGCGGAACGGGCTGGCTGGGGGCCGGGCGGGCCGCGCGCAGGGCGCACGCGAAGGCCGTGACCCACCAGGCGGCATCGGTCCTGCTCGGTTACCCGGACGCCGATTTCTTCGAACGGCTCCCGCTGGCGGCGCGAGCCGCGGCGGAACTGCCCAAGGGCCAACCCCGCGTCGACCTGCTCGAGTTCTGTGAGCACGCTGCCACCACGCCAGAACTGGAGTTGGCAGAGCACTACGTGGAGGTGTTCGACCTGCGCCGCCGCAGGGCGCTGCACATGACCTACTACACCGACGGCGACACCCGGCGCCGCGGCCACGCGCTGTCCGAGGTCAAACGGGTCTACGCCGAAGCGGGGTGGCGGGTGTCCGCCCGCGAGCTGCCCGACCACCTCGCCGTCATGCTGGAGTTCGCCGCGCGGGGTGACGCCGACTCTGGTCAGGAGCTGCTCGTGAACTTCCGACCGGGTCTCGAACTGCTCTCCCAGTCCTTGGGGGAACACGGCACGCCCTACGCGCGGGTGGTCGACGCGGTCCGGCACACCCTTCCGGCGCCACGGCGCGCGGACGAGGAGCGGATGCGCCGCCTGGCCGCTGAGGGGCCGCCCGCCGAGGACGTGGGCATGGAGCCCTACGGCGTGCGCCCCCGGGCCCCGCTGCCGCTGACCGACATCACGGAGAAGCAGCGTTGAGCGGGGAGGCGGCGTTGGGAAGGGAAGCGGTCACGGGCGGCTACGGCCCCGCCGACCAGTTGCTCTGGGGCGTGCTGCCCTACGTGGTGCTGGTGCTCGTGGTGGGCGGGTTGGTGTGGCGGTACCGCTACGACCGGTTCGGCTGGACCACCCGTTCCTCAGAGCTCTACGAGTCCCGAATACTGCGGATCGGCAGCCCGCTGTTCCACTTCGGCCTGCTGGTGGTGATCGTCGGCCACGTGGTGGGGCTGCTCGTTCCCGATACCTGGACGCGGGCACTGGGAGTCTCCGACACGGTCTACCACGTGGTCGCGCTGTCGATGGGCCTGGTGGCCGGGGTGTGCACGCTCGCCGGGATCACCCTGCTCGTCTGGCGCCGACGCACGGTCGGTCCGGTCTTCAGCGCCACCACCCGCAACGACAAGGTGATGTACCTGGTTCTGGTGCTGGCGATCCTGACCGGCCTGGGAATGACCGTCTACTTCGCGGGTGTGGAGGTCGCGGGCGGGCACACTCAGGACTACCGGGAGACGGTTTCGCCGTGGTTCCGGTCGATCTGGATACTCCAGCCGGACATCGCGGCGATGGCCGCCGCCTCCGCTCCTTACAAACTGCACGCGCTCATGGGGCTGGCCCTGTTCGCGCTGTTGCCGTTCACCCGGCTCGTGCACGCCTTCAGCGCGCCGATCGGGTACCTGTTCCGCCCCTACATCGTCTACCGCACGCGTGATCCGCACCCGGCCGCCGCGGGGCAGTCCGAGCGGGCCACGCGCCGGGGCTGGTGACCGAACCCGGATCAGGTTCCGGACCCGAACCCGGACCCGAACCCGGCCGACCCGGTCCCGCCGCCGCTGACCGCCCAGAGATGCTACTGAGGAGAACCGTCACCATGGAGCTGTTCCCAGCGTTCCCGCTCGATGAGTGGTACGACACCAAACAGACCATCCACCGTTTCGAGCAGATCGTCGGCAAGGTCCGGCTGGAGCACAGCCCCCGCCGCAACCACTGGTGGAACGTGCCCTTCCACTTGACCGGCAGCGGGATCACGTCCCGCCCGATGGGGCTCGCGGACGGCAACCCGGTCTTCACGGTGGACTTCGACTTCGTCCGCCACGAGCTGGTCGCCTCGAACCTGGAGGGGCACACCGCCTCCTTCCCGCTCCAGGGGCACAGCGTCTCCTCGTTCTACCTCCAGTTCCAGTCGGCCCTGGACAGCCTGGGGGTGGACGGCAGCATCGCGATTGCGCACCCCTTCGACCTGCCGGACGCCACCCGGCCCTTTGTGGAGGACCACGAACACGCCACCTACGTGCCGGAACACGCGGCCAGGTACTGGCAGGTCCTGAGCCAGGTGAACCTGGTGCTGGAGGAGTTCGCGGCGGGGTTCTCCGGCAAGACCAGCCCGGTGCACCACTTCTGGCACACGTTCGACATCGCCGTCACCCGGTTCTCGACGCACCAGGTCGACCAGCCCCGGGAAGCGGGCGGCCTGGTACGCGAGGCCTATTCGCGCGAGGTGGTCAGCTTCGGGTTCTGGTTCGGCGACGACAACGTCCCTGAGCCCTGCTTCTACGCCTACGCCGCCCCCGAACCCGACGGCCTGACCGGCCAGCCGCTCACCCCTGCCGCAGCGGAGTGGGTGTCCAGCGGCCACGGCCACCTGGCACTGCTGCGCTACGCGGAGGTCCGCAAGCACCCGGACCCGCACGCGGTGGTCCTCGAGTTCCTGGAAAGCGCCTATCGGGCGGGCGCGGGCAGGCTCGGCTGGGACATCGACGGGCTGGCCTGCCCCGGCGGGGTGACCGACCCCTATCGGGCGGGGCACTGAGCCCGTCCGGTTCGGTGCACACGTCCCGATGTGTGCGGGGTGGGCCGATGTGGGAACGTGACATCCTGTGGGGCCCACCACGCGCGCACCTCGTGCGCGGAAGACGCACGAAGCGGGAGTAGTGGCATGGATCTGTCCGTCGTTGACGTGCCGGAGCGGTCTAGGTACGAGGTGAGCGCGGACGGCAAGGTGGTCGGGTTCTCGGCCTACCACTTGGTCGCCGAGGGGGTTCTCGCCCTCCCGCACGTGGAGGTGGAGCCGGACTTCGAAGGCAAGGGTGTGGCCAGCGCGCTCATGCGGGAGTCGTTGGACCAGGTTCGGGAGCAAGGGCTGAGAATCATGCCGATCTGCCCGTTCGCACGGGCCTTCCTCGAGCGCAACCCGGATTACGCGGACCTCGTCCACGAGGGTTGACGCAGGCAGCTGGCCTGACTTAGAGCCTGGTGACAAAGGGGGTTTGGTTACCCTGCCCTTGGGGTGTGCCGCTTGCCGCGCGGGTGGGAGAGTCCGCGCGGGTGGGAGAGTCCGCGCGGGTGGGAGAGTCCGCGCGGGTGGGTTCGGTCCTGCGTGGCCGTGGGGTTCCCTGCGGGTGCGGGTTGCCCCGTTTCCTGCCGCTTGATGGTGGCCGTCTCCGCTGCGCGCGTCAAGGTCTTCGCCGTCGAAGCGCTGGCGCGCTATCGGAGGCGCTCCACCTTGACCCGCTTCGCTGCGACGGCGGGTCGGCGGCAGTCAGGAAACGGGGGGCGTGTGGTCGGGGTGGCGACGGGACCGGCCTTCGGCCGGGTACTGCTCCGAGCCTGCGGCCCGGTCCGGCCTTGGCCGGCCGGATTCCTTCCCGTGGGTCTGGTTGTGTCGGCAGGCGCGTCGCAATCCAGTGGCCGGTCGGCAACGAAGGGCCCGTTCAGGCGGGGCGGGTGGCTGGGCGCGTCCCACCGGTCTTGCGGCTCGGTGGTGGGTGGCCCATACGGGTGCGGGTGGTGTCGGTGAACCGGTCGGGTGTGGGTTCCAGGGCATCGAACCCCCTGCTGGAGTCATTTTGGGTACCGAGATTGCCTCCAGGGAGGGGGTTCACCGGCCCCGGGTGCTTCTGGGCGGGGGCTCGGCGCCCCAGGCGCCCCCATGTGGGGGGGGTAGCGGGCGCCCCCGGTGGGCGCCCCACACGGAGGCAGCCCCGCTGTCCGAAACCGGCCCGGCGAAGATGACCGCTGTGTCCGAAACCGGTTCATCCCCGATGATCTTGCCCCCAGCTCCACCCTCGGCCGTCGAGGGTTGAGACAGGGGCAAGATCATCGTTGGAAAGGGGGCCCACCCCTGACCGAAAGTCCGGTGGGACGCGCTCGGCCATGCGCCCGGCCTGTTCGGGCTCTTCGTCGCTGGCTGGTCACTGGATTGGGACGCGCTGGCCGATGAAGCCGGGCGGATGGGCAGGGATCCGGCCGGTCACGGCCGGACCGGGCGAAGCCCGGCCCTTCGGGCCGCAGGCCCGGGGCCCGAAGGGCCCCTTGGGGCCCCGACCACACGTCCCCCGTTTCCTGACAGCCGCCCACCCGCCGTCGCAGCGAAGCGGGTCAAGGTGGAGCGCCACCGATAGCGCGCCAGCGCTTCGACGGCGACGACCTTGACGCGCGCAGCGGAGACGGCCACCATCAAGCGGCAGGAAACGGGGCAACCTCGCACCCAACAACAAACCCCAGCCACCCTCAGCCCCCAGCCACCCTCAGCCCCCAGCCACCCTCAGCCCCCAGCCACCCTCAGCCCCCAGCCACCCTCAGCCCCCAGCCACCCTCAGCCCCCACCCACGCGGATTCCCCACCCACGCGGACTCCCCACGCGGACTCCCCACCCACGCACCGCATGCTCGGTGGGCGTGTGCTGCCCGTCTTCGCAGAGCAGGGACACGTACCAATGCGCGCCGTCGTCGATCCTGGGCAGGACCGTAGCCAAAGGGTGTGGCATTTCTGCGCGGGGCGGCTATCCCCGCCCTGAAGGGACGAGGTCTGCGCCGCCAAAAACTAGATCACCATCCGGCCACAGACTGCGCTGACGGGGTGTTTTGTCCCACTGTGTGGGCAAGAGTTGGCGGTTGTCCTTATTGGAGCAAAGGAGCCCCGCACCTTGATACTGACCCACCAAGCCGCGACTTGGGACGCGCAACTTACCGATGCGATCGGCGCCTTCAACGACGACTACTTCTGGGCCTGGGTCCTGATCCCCCTCCTGGTGGTGGTGAGCCTTTACATCACCGTCAGGACCGGGGCAGTCCAGTTCCGCATGTTCCCGGAGATGTTCCGGGTGCTGAAGAGCAAGCCCGAGATCGCTCCGGACGGCAAGAAGGCCGTCAGTTCCCTTCAGGCCTTCATGATCTCGGCGGCCGCGCGGATCGGCACCGGAAACATCATCGGTGTGTCCATAGCCATCTCCCTGGGCGGCCCCGGCGCCGTCTTCTGGATGTGGATGATGGCCATCGTGGTCTGCGGGGCCAGCTTCGTGGAGTCCACGCTCGCGCAGCTGTACAAGGTCCGGCACCCGGCAGGGTTCCGGGGAGGCCCCGCCTACTACATCGAACGCGGCCTCGGCCAGCGCTGGGCGGCCGTGCTCTTCGCGGTCATCCTGATCCTGACCTTCCCGATGGTGTTCAACGCGGTACAGAGCAACACGATCACCAACACCATCGCGAACTCCGCCGGTGAGGTCGGCCTCGAGCACAACTTGCTCCTCTCCGCGGTGATCGGCGCCCTGCTGGTGGTCCTCACCGGCCTGGTGATCTTCGGCGGCGTCCGCCGGATCGCGCACACTGCGCAGGCGCTCATCCCGTTCTTCGCCGGCTTGTACATCGTGATCGGCCTCATCATCATTGCGATGAACTGGGAACTGGTCCCGGGGATGTTCGTCATGATCCTCGAGAACGCTTTCGGTCTGGGCGAGTTCGCCGCCGCGACGCTGGGCGTCATCATCATCCAGGGCGTCCGCCGGGGCATGTTCTCCAACGAGGCGGGCCTGGGTTCGGCCCCGGTCGCCGCGGGCAGCGCCTCGGTCACGCATCCGGTGAAGCAGGGACTCGTGCAGACCCTGGGCGTCTACGTAGACACCCTGGTGGTCTGCTCGGTGACCGCTTTCATCGTCCTGCTCGGTTACCAGGGCGCCATGGACGGGCAGCTCGAGGGCGACCTGACCCAGATGGCCCTGATGTCCATGCTCGGCCCCTGGGCGCTGCACCTGATGACGCTCATCATCTTCCTGGTGGCGTTCACCTCCGTGCTGGGCAACTACTACTACGGCGAGTCCAACCTCGAGTACCTGACCGAGAACCGCAACGTGCTGTTCGGTTACAAGATGGTCTTCCTGACCGCCACCTTCCTTGGGTCGCTGGGTTCGATCGACCTGATCTGGACCCTGGCCGACACCACCATGGGCATGATGGCGCTGATCAACCTGATCGCCATCACCCCGTTGACGGTGATCGCGTGCCGTCTGCTCAAGGACTACACGGATCAGCGCAGACAGGGCCTGGACCCGGTCTTCACGCGGGACCGGATGCCGGATCTGCGCGGTGTGGAGTGCTGGGAGCCGCGCGAGATGGCCGAGTCCGGCAAGGGACAGGCTTCCTCCTGACCGAGGAGAGCGTGGATCGGGGCGTGTCCGGGTGGTCTGGGCACGCCCCGCGCCTTTTCCTGCGTCCCCGTGGCACTTGGGGTCCTCAGAGGACTCGGGGGCCTCGCGGAGCAACTCGGATTCCGCGAAAAGGCACACAAATCCCTAACGGTAGGCGTTTTCCGGCATCTGTGTTCTTTCGGTCACAGCGGATCATCGCTAGTGTGCTGGGTCACAGTTGTGGCGGTCAGTGTTGTGTCTCGCGAGGGAGTCCGATGTCCATCGTCTCAATCGAGCCCGCCACCGCCGAGCGGTGGGATGACCTGGAGAACCTGTTCGGACCGACCGGAGCGTACGGGCACTGCTGGTGCACGTTCTTCCGTCGAAGGGCCAAGGACCACACGGCGAGCGTCTCGTGCGATCGCGCCACCCGTGGTCAGGACAACAAGCAAGAACTGCGCCGACTGACGCTGGACGGCCGGGTGCCCGGCCTGCTCGCCTATGACGAGGACGGCCCCTGCGGTTGGGTGTCGGTGGCGCCGCGCGAGGACTTCATCCGCCTGTCCCGTTCGCGGACCCTGCGCCCGGTCGACCCCCACGAGCCCGGTGTGTGGTCGCTGGTGTGCTTCTGGCTGCCGCCGCGGAGGCGCCGTCGAAGGTTGGGCAGCCGCCTGCTGGACGGAGCGATCGATTTCGCGCGGGCCGGCGGGGCACGGGTCCTGGAGGCCTATCCGGTCGACACGGTCGGGGGGCGTGCCCCCAGCGCCGAGGTGTACACGGGGACGGTGGAGATGTTCCGCCGCGCCGGGTTCACCCTCACGGGACACCACCTGAGCGAGCGCGTGGTGGCCCGGCTCGAACTGAAGGAAGAGTAGGACCCGAATAAACGGGGGGAGGGTATATCCGCCAACCCTCTTCGGTGCCGACCCGTCCCCTGGTCCGCCTCCAGCCCGTTCCCCGTCCCCCTGTCCTTTCCCCAGTCCGTTCCTCCAGCCCCTGTCCTTTCCCCAGCCCCTACCCCTGGCCCCGCCCTCCAGTCCCTGTGCTGTGCTGACGGGGGCTTTACCTGTGCTTGGTACCCCCCTGGGGTAGTCTGGCGAACGCGTGCCCGGCGGGGACGTCGTGGGCGTTTGACAAGTGGATACCCCTGGGGGGTATATTGGTCCGTGTTGGAACGTCAATCCGCCAACCAGCGCGGTAGATCGCATCAGGAGGCAGCAATGGCCAGCACTGTCGTCTATACCGTCGAGGGCATGAGCTGCGGGCACTGCGTCAACTCGGTCACCGAGGAGGTCAGCGAGGTCGCCGGTGTCACTGACGTCAAGGTCGACCTCGAGGGAAAGCAGGTCACGGTGACCGGCGAGGGCCAGGTCGACGACTCGGCCGTGCGCGCCGCGATCGACGAGGCCGGGTACGAGGTGGCTGGCTGACATGGGTGTGGCCACGAAACTCGGGCTCTACGCGGCCGGTCTCGTGGTCGTGTTCGCCGCGGCGTTCGGGGTCGGCTCCATGGTCGGCCCCGTTCTGTCGGAGCCCCCGGAAGGGCACTCGGAGAGCGTGGAGCGGCCCGTGGACAGCGAACAGGACCACGACGGCGACAACGGCGCCGAACACTAGCGCAGCCTGGAGCGACACATGAGTAGCAGCAAGACGGCGCCCGCCGAAGCGGGTCAGGTCGAACTCGCTATCGGCGGGATGACCTGCGCGGCCTGCGCGAACCGGGTGGAGAAGCGCCTCAACAAGATGGAGGGCGTCAGCGCCTCGGTCAACTTCGCCACCGAGAAGGCCCGGGTCTCCTTCGAAGGGCCGACGCTCCCGGTCGAGGACCTGGTCGCCCAGGTCGAGAAGGCGGGCTACAGCGCCACCGTGCCCGAATCCGAACCGGCCGCCGAGGAAGGAGGCGCCGACCCGGACGACCCCACGCGGGCCCTGTGGAACCGCGCTCTCGTGTCGATGGTGCTCTCCGTCCCCGTCATCGCGATGGCGATGGCCCCGGTCCTGCAGTTCACCTACTGGCAGTGGGCCTCCCTCGCCCTGGCCGCGCCGGTCGTGGTGTGGGGTGCGCTGCCCTTCCACATCGCCGCGCTGAAGAACCTCAGGCTCGGTACCGCCACCATGGACACCCTCGTCTCCTTGGGTGTTTCGGCGGCGTTCCTGTGGTCCCTCTACGCCCTGTTCCTCGGCACCGCCGGAATCCCGGGCATGACGCACCCCTTCGAGTTCACCATCGCCCGCACCGACGGCGCGGCCAATATCTACTTGGAGGTCGCGGCCGGCGTGACCTCCTTCATTCTCCTGGGCAAGTACTTCGAGGCACGCTCCAAGCGCAACGCAGGATCCGCCCTTCGGGCCCTGCTGGAGATGGGGGCCAAAGAGGTCACCGTCCTGCGGGGCGAGGGCGCCTCGGCCCGCGAGGAGCTCGTCCCCGTGGACCGGCTGGAGGTCGGCGACCGCTTCGTGGTCCGGCCCGGCGAGAAGATCGCCACGGACGGCACCGTCGAGGAGGGCACCTCCGCCGTCGACATGAGCATGCTCACCGGCGAGTCCGTCCCGGTCGAGGTCGCGCCGGGTTCGGCCGTGGCCGGCGCGACCGTCAACGCCGGCGGTCGCTTGGTTGTGCGGGCCTCCCGGATCGGCTCCGACACCCAGCTCGCGCAGATGGCGCGCTTGGTGGAGGAAGCCCAGAACGGCAAGGCAGCCGTTCAGCGGCTCGCCGACCGGGTCTCCGGGGTGTTCGTCCCGGGCGCCATCCTGCTCGCCGCCGGATCGCTCGGCTTCTGGCTCGGGACCGGCGACCCGGTGGGTGCGGCCTTCACCGCCGCCGTGGCCGTGCTGATCATCGCCTGCCCCTGCGCCCTGGGCCTGGCCACCCCGATGGCGCTCATGATGGGCACCGGTCGCGGCGCGCAGCTCGGCATCCTCATCAAGGGTCCCGAGGTGTTGGAGAGCACCCGCCGCGTGGACACCGTCGTGCTGGACAAGACCGGCACGGTGACCACCGGGAAGATGACCCTGACCGGTGTGACCGCCGCCGAGGGGGAGAGCGAGGACGAGGTACTCCGCTTGGCGGGCGCACTGGAGAGCGCTTCCGAACACCCCGTCGCGCGGGCGATCGCCACGGGAGCGATGGTCCGGGGCGGCGACCTGCCCGCCCCGGAGGACTTCGCCAACATCGAGGGGCGGGGTGTCCAGGGAACCGTGGAGGGCCGCGCCGTCCTGGCGGGCCGTGCCGCGCTCCTGGCGGAGTGGTCTCAGGAGCTGCCCGAGGAGCTGCTCCGGGCGCTGGAGGCGGCCGAATCCGAAGGGCGCACCGCGGTCGCGGTGGGCTGGGACGGCCGGGCCAGGGGGGTGCTGGACGTGGCCGACGCGGTCAAGCCCACCAGCGCCGAGGCGGTCCGCCAGTTCAGGGGCTTGGGCCTCACCCCGATCCTGCTGACCGGAGACAACCGGGCGGTGGCCAGGGCGGTCGCCGACGAGGTGGGGATCGAGGAGGTCATCGCCGAAGTCCTGCCCAAGGAGAAGGTCGACGTGATCACCCGGCTCCAGGACGAGGGCCGCGCGGTGGCGATGGTCGGCGACGGGGTCAACGACGCCGCAGCGCTGGCCC
The DNA here is from genome assembly GCF_054777395.1 of Nocardiopsis oceani. Taxonomy (NCBI): domain Bacteria; kingdom Bacillati; phylum Actinomycetota; class Actinomycetes; order Streptosporangiales; family Nocardiopsidaceae; genus Nocardiopsis; species Nocardiopsis oceani. The sequence continues at coordinate 64,673 of NZ_BAAHAR010000011.1, read as the reverse complement.
AGGCCGACCTTGGGCTGTCCATGGGTACCGGCACCGACGTGGCCATCGAGGCCAGCGACCTGACCTTGGTCCGGGGCGACCTGCGAGCGGCCGCCGACGCCGTGCGACTGTCAAGGCGCACTCTCGGCACCATCAAGGGCAACCTGTTCTGGGCCTTCGCCTACAACACCGCCGCGCTGCCCCTGGCGGCGGCGGGGCTGCTCAACCCGATGCTCGCGGGGGCCGCGATGGCCCTGTCCAGCGTGTTCGTGGTGAGCAACAGCCAGCGGCTGCGCCGTTTCCGCCCGCTGACCGGGGCTCCTGCCGCTCCGGACGTCCCGCACACGGCCGACAGCGTGCGGTCAAGGAAATAAAACAACATAACGCCAGATAACGGACGGAATGTCCGCTCTCGGAGGGGGCTCGGACCTCGTCTGCGGCCGACGAAGCCGCTAGGGTTTGCGCGGTACCTCACCCATGTGGGGTTTCCGCGCAGACCCGATCGGTTTTCCTTCTGTCCGCATGAGCCTGAAATGGCGGTCCCGCAGCGCCACAGCCCCAACCCCCGCACAGCCGAGGTCCCCGTGACGACTGGATGTCCCCGCGCCAAGCTTTACCAAGAAGAGCCGCACCCCGACCCCTACGCCGTGTACGCCCAGATGCGTGCCGAACACGGCCCGGTGGTCCCGGTCGAGTTGGAACCCGGTGTGCACGGGTGGCTGGTCACCGACTACACCACCCTGATCTCCTGGAGCCGGGACACCACCACGTTCGGGCACGACGCCCGCCTGTGGAAGGACTTCCGCGAGGGCAGGATCGACGCTGACGCGGCCGTGCTGCCGATGATGGCCCCCCGCTCGAGCGCCCTCTTCGTCGACGGCGCCGAGCACCAGCGCTACCGCCGGGCGCTCACCGACAGCCTCGGCGCGATCGGGTCGGAGCGGCTGATCGAGGTCACCGAGCGGTACGCGCACGGACTCATCGACGAGTTCTGCACGCGGGGGCAGGCCGACGCCCTGAACGAGTACGCCCGGATGCTGCCGCTGCTCGTCATGAACGAACTGTTCGGCTTCGAACGGGACCAGGGCGTGCGCTTCGTCGAGGCCATGCGCAACCTCTGGCTCGGTATCGACGCGGAGAAGTCGAACGCCGAGGCCGAGCGCGCCCTGTCCGAGGTGGTCACCGCCAAGCACCGCGAGCCCGGCGACGACGTCACCACCCGGCTGATCCAGCACCGCGCGGCGTTCAGCGACGAGGAGGTGATCATGCAGCTCCTCCTGGTGGTGGCCGCCGCCAACGAGCCCACCGCCAACCTCATCAACGCGGGGGTGCGGGCGGTCCTCACCGATCCCAACCTCGCGAGCGGCAGAACACCTTCCCAGACCGCCCTGGCCGACACCGTCGACCGGGTCCTGTGGCGGGACCCCCCGATCACCAACTACCCCGTCATCTACCCGAGGGTGGACGTGCCGCTCGGCGGCGGCCGCACCATCGAGGCGGGCGAACCGATCCTGCTGGGCTTCGCCGCCGCCAACCGCTTCTTCGTCGAGGAGAACGCGGAGCAGATGGCGGAGTCGAGCAACCGGGCCCACGTGGCCTGGGGCGCCGGAGTCCACCGCTGCCCGGCGCGGGAGGAGGCCTCGACGATCACCATCATCGCGCTGCGCACCCTCCTCGACCGACTTCCCGGACTGCGCCTGGCGGTGCCGCCGGAGAACCTGCGCTGGCACCTGTCGGCGCTGTCCTGGATCCCGGTCGAACTTCCCGTGCAGTTCGACCCCCAACCCCCGCCGACCCCCGCGCCAGTGGAAGGAACAACTTGGACCGCGTCCGACTCGCCCCCGGAAACATCAGCGCACAAGCAGACCACCTCAGGGACATCGCCCCTGTCGTCCCTGTCGAACTTCCTGGTCAGGTTGATGCGTGGGTCGTGACCTCGCACAAGGCGGTCAGCGACGCGTTGGCCGACCCCCGGGTCCAGAAGAGCAAGCAGCACTGGAGGGCGTTCAACGAGGGTGAGGTCCCTTCGGACTGGCCGCTGATCTCCTGGATCATCAACGAGAACATGCTGTCCAAGGACGGCGAGGACCACACCCGGTTGCGCAGGCTGGTCTCGAAGGCGTTCACCCCGCGCAGGGTCGAGAAGCTGCGACCGGCGATCGTGGGCATCGTCGATTCCCTGCTCGACGACATGGAGCGGGCGGCCGAGCAGAGCGAGGACGGGGTCGTCGACCTCAAGGAACTGGTCGCGCAGCCGCTGCCGCTCACGGTGATCAGCGACCTGTTCGGCCTGGACGAGGAGATGCGGCCCAAGCTGCACCGGCTCGTCGGCGTCTTCTTCGACCAGAGCGTCACGCCCGAAGAGGCGATGACGATCTTCTTCGACATGTGGGCCGTCCTCACCGAACTGGTGGCGACCAAGCGCGCCGAGCCCGGCGACGACCTGACCACCGCCCTCATCGCCGCCCGCGACGAGGAGGACCAGCTCACCGAGGACGAGCTCATCTGGAACCTGGTGCTGTTCATCAGCGCCGGCTACGAGACCACGATGAACCTCATCGGCAACGCCGTGCGGGTCCTCACCACCCACCGGGACCAGTTGGACCTGATCGTCGAGGGCAGGGTCGAGTGGTCCAAGGCCATCGAGGAGGTTCTGCGCCTCACCCCGCCCGGGGAGTACGTACCGATGCGCTACACCACCGAAGAGATGGAGTTGGACGGGGTGCGCATCCCCAAGGGCGAGGCACTGATGCTCGGCTACGCTTCGGCCGGTCGGGACCCCGAACAGTACGGATCGACCGCCGGGGACTTCGACATCACCCGTGAGGACACCTCGCACCTGGCCTTCTCGCACGGTCGGCACTACTGCCTGGGGGCGAGTCTGGCCCGCATGGAGGTCAACGAGGTGCTGCCGCGCCTGTTCGAGCGCTTCCCCAAGCTCGACGTCGCGGTGGCCGAGGCCGAGCTGACCCAGTCGCCCTCCATCATCACCGCGGGCGTCGAGGCCCTGCCGGTACGGCTCGACGGCTGAGCCGGGAGGACAGCAGCCGGAACACGCCCGGATTTTCCGGTTCCGTCAAGGGGTACGTCGGTGCTCCTTGGCGGGGTCTTCGCATTTCAGGGGTGTCTTGGGCGGGTCTGTGGCTTTGCGGGGACACAGTTGACACCTCCGGGGAAGCAGCGAAGAGGCGTCCCGGCTTCTAGACTCAAGGTGGCCCCCGATCCCCCTGCCCTGCCCCGCCTCCCGTCATGCCCTTCTACCGTGAAGGCCCCTCCCCTCAGAGGATTGCGCACACACATGAACAGTTCGGAAGCCGACCCCGGCCGCATCCTGGCCAACCGGTACCGCCTGGACGAGGTCATCGGTGCGGGCGGTATGGGTCGCGTCTGGAAGGGAACGGACACCCTGCTGGACCGGCCGGTCGCGGTCAAGGAGCTGACCACTCCGCCCAACCTCCCGCCACACGAGGTCGAGGTACTGCGCACCCGCATGCTCCGCGAGGCCCGCAGCGCCGCCCAGCTCAGCCACCCGGCCATCATCACCGTGTTCGACGTGGCCGAGGAGGACGGCCGTCCGTGGATCGTTATGGAGCTCGTGCAGGGGCCCTCCTTGGGCGACCTCGTGCGCGACCACGGTGCGGTCCCCGTGCGGCGTGCCGCACACATCGGCGAGCAGATGGCCGCCGCCCTGGGTGAGGCGCACAAGCACGGCATCGTGCACCGCGACATCAAGCCGGGCAACGTGCTCATCGCCGGGAACGACCGGGCCGTCCTCACCGACTTCGGTATCGCCCACCTGGACGGTTCCACGCACCTGACCAGCACCGGGCTGCTCATCGGCTCACCGAGCTACCTCGCGCCGGAGGTCGCCCACGGCCGCTCGGCCACGGCCGCCTCGGACATGTGGGCGCTCGGTATCACCCTCTACCAAGCAGTCGAGGGCACGCTTCCCTTCGACCGGCCCACACCGATGGCCACCCTGACCGCCATCGTCACCCAGGACCTGCCGGAGACCCCCAACGCGGGCCCGCTCCGCCCCGTCCTGGAGGCACTGACCGAGAAGCGCCCCGAGGACCGGCCCACGACCGAAGAGGTGCGCAGCCTCCTGACCGGGATCCGCGACTCCGCGGGCTCGGCGGCCGCCACCGCGGTGTCGCCCGCGCTCCCAGCCACGGAATCCGCGCCGGAGCCGACCGGGACCGAAGACGCACCGGACTGGAACGCCGTCAGTTCCGAGGGGACGGTGGCCCGGGCGGTCAGCGGTGCCGAGCCCGCCCCGGCTGAGGACGCACCCGCGGAGTCGGCCGGGGCCGTGCCCGGCGCGCCGCCTTCCGCGGAGGGGCCGCGGCACACCCGCGGATCCGGTGCCGGGAAGCGGACGCTCGTGGTCGCCGCCGCAGCGCTGGTCCTGCTGGTGGGGGCCGCGGCCACCACCCTGTTCGTCAGCATGAACCGCCCGGGCGACGACCCCGACACCGGCTTGGCCGGTTCGAGCGAGGAACAGTCGGCCGACGACACCGCCGACGAGGACGAGGCCGCGGCCGCGGCCGGGGGCGACGACGAGGACGGTGCTGCGGACGAAGCCGATGAGGAGCCGGAGGAGGAAGAGGACGACGAGTGGGACTTCCTCGACCTCTACGAGGACGACAGCGGCTACTCCTTGGATGTCCCCGAGGACTGGGAGGTCGACCCCGAGGGTGACATGGTCTACTTCCGCAACCCCGACGGCGGCTACCTGCTGGTCGACCGGACCGACAACCCGAACGAGGACGCCGGGGACGACTGGCGCGACTTCGAGCCCGTCGGCAGCCAGAACTTCGGCGGCTACTCGCTGATCGGGATCGAGGACGTGGACTCCGGCTGGGCCGACGACTACGTCAGCGCGGCGGACTGGGAGTTCACCTTCGACGGCAGCGACGGCGAGATGCACGCGATCAACCGCGGCTTCCACACCGAGGACATCGGGTACGCGCTGTTCCTGGTGAGCGGTGAGCCTCAGGGCGTCAACCACGCCCTGCTGGACCGGATCGCCGAATCCTTCGAGCCTGCGGACTGAGGCGCCGGACCGGGCGCGCCGAGGACAGGGCGGGGCCTGAGGGACGGTCGGACCCGGCGGGCCGGGCGCGTTAGATCTGGCCCTCGTCGAGGAGGTCCGCGTCGTGCACCAGCAGGGCGATCTGCACCCGGTTGTTCAGGTCGAGTTTGGTGAGGATGCTGGAGACGTGCGTCTTCACGGTCGGAACGCTGAGGAAGAGCCGCGCGGCGATGTCCGCGTTGGACCGGCCCTCGCCGACGGCGATCGCGACCTCCGTCTCCCGGGCGTTGAGCACGGACAGGCGGTCGCGGGCCCGGCCCGCCCGGTCACTGTGGTCGTCGTGGGCCACTCGCTGCATCAACCGCCGGGTGACTTGGGGGGAGAGCACGGGGAAGCCCCGGTCGACCCGCCGGACCGACTCCACGATCTCCTCCGGCGGCGTGTCCTTGAGGAGGAATCCGGCCGCACCGGCCCGCAGCGCACGGAGCACGTGCTCGTCGGCGTCGAAGGTGGTGAGCACCAGGACCTCCGGCGGATCGGGCAGGGACCGCAACTGCTCGGTGGCGGTCAGGCCGTCCACGGTGGGCATACGGATGTCCATCAGGACCACGTCGGGCGCGTGCCGTTCGACCAGCGCCCGAACCTCGCCGCCGTCCTCCGCTTCGGCCAGGACGTTCACGTCCGGGGCGCCGCCCAGCATCATCACCAGCCCGACCCGCACCAGTGCGTCGTCGTCGACGATCACCACACCGACCCGCCGACCGCTCTCCCGCGCCGCTTCGCTCATGAGGGCCACGGTAGCCACGCGGCGAGGTGCCAGCCACCATCGGCGGTCGGACCGTAGTCCAGGCGGCCGGACGTGAGGGAGATCCGCTCGGCGAGGCCGACCAGGCCCTGACCGTCCCCCGAACCGCAGGAGGGTGCCACCGCGGGCTCCCTGGGTGGTCCGTTGCGCACGGCGACGGTCAGCCCTTCGCCCGGGGACCCGGAGGTCCGCACGGACGTGTGGGCGCCCGGTGCGTGCTTGCGGGCGTTGGTGAGCGCCTCCTGGACGATACGGTAGGCGGTACGCCCGGTCCGCTCGGGAACGGTCCCTGTGTGCTCCTCGACGAACTCCAGCCCCGCCCCCGCATCGCCCGCCTCCGCAACGAGCTGGGCCAGGTCGGCCATGGTCGGCTGAGGCAGTTCGCCCACGGGCGCGCGCAGCACCCCGATCACCTCGCGCAGGTCCTGGAGCGCTTGGTGGGCGCTCTCCCGGATCACCTTCGCGGACCTGCCGACCTCCTCGGCGGAGGCGTCCGGACGGTACTCAAGGGCACCCGCGTGCACGCTGAGCAGCGACAGCCGGTGCCCGAGGACGTCGTGGATCTCCCGGGCGATGGACTCGCGTACGTGATGCTGGGCGTGTTCGGCGCGCAGCTGGGCCTCGGTCTCCGCGTGGACGGCCCGTTCCCTGAGTGACTCGAACAACTGCCGCCGGTGCTGGACCGACAGCCCCCATCCGGCGACCGCTCCCTGGAAGACCGCGCTCAGCAGGAACATCACGAGGAACGGTGCGCCCGGCTCGGGGTGGAGGGTGACGTTGATGTAGGAGGCCAGGATGCTCAGGGCCAGTACCGACAGCCCCACCTTGGGCGGCCGGTGCACTGCCAGCGAGAACAGCGCGACGAGCATCGCCCCGCCCACCAGGGTGAAGAAAGCGGAGAGCAGTACCAGGGCCACCGCGATCTGGACCGGCCACCGGCGCCGCCACCACAGGGCCAGGCAGCCGCTGAGCGCTACCAGCTGGTCGGCGGCGGTGAACAGCTCCGGTTGCGGCGGAGCCGCCGGATGGCCGGGGACGGTTGCCGAGCCGACTACTCCGAAGCCGATCGCGATCAGGAACATCGCCGTGTCCACGGCCCAATCGCGCGCGTTGCGCCGGTGCTTCTCGGGGCGCGTGGACGTGTTGTTCATCGCTCGGAGTCTATGATCCGGCAACGGCCGCGAGGAGCCCTCGGGAGCAGGCGCGGTACCAAGGAAGGGAGATTCGCTACTTTGGTTGTCTGTGCCGTTCCGGTGCCGCGACTGAGGATTGTCGGCGGCCGGTACGCCGTTTCGCACCAGTTCCGTGTGCGGGAGTGGGTACCGTCAGCAGGCGGAGCACCCGCGCGTGAACTTGGGAGACCACCCGATGAGCACTCTGGTCACCGGCGCCACCGGACAGGTGGGTCGGCGTGTCCTGACCGAACTCCGCAGACGCGGTCTGCCCGCCGCGGGTGCCTCCAGGGAGGGTGAGGTGCGTCTGGACTGGACGGACACCACGAGCTGGGAACCGGCGTTGAAGGGTGTGGAGAGCCTCTTCGTGACGGTTCCGCTGGCCAGCGGGCTCACGGACCGGGCCGGGGCCTTCGTGGAGCGGGCGGCGGAAGCGGGGGTCCGGACCGCCGTGCTGGTCACCGCGATGGGCAGTGAGACCGGGCCGCCCGACTCCGAGCAGCGTGTGCTGGAACGCCGACTCAGGGAGTCGTTCGAGCGCTGGACCGTGGTCCGCCCCAACTGGTTGGACCAGGACTTCACCGAGGGCCTCTTCGCCCGCCTCGCACGCTCCCGGAACGGTCGTCTGGAACTGCCGGTCAAGAAGACCGCGGCGGTCAGCTTCGTGGACGCCAGAGACGTCACCAACACCGTCGTCGCGGCGCTCACCGAGGACGGGCACCACGGCCGCGAGTACACGCTCACCGGACCCACCGCCGTCACCTTCCGCGAGGTCGTACGGGAGACGAAGGGGACGGACAGCCCCGTGTGGCGGTTCAAGAAGCTGGACGAGGCCGGTTTCTACTTCCGCGCCACCAACATGGGCTGGCCGGACCGGTACGTGGACACCCTCAACGAGCGCTTCCGTGCGATCGCCAACGGACAGGCCGCCATGGTCACCGACGACGTCCGCCGGGCCCTGGGCCGCGACGCCGTCCCGATGGCCAAGTTCCTCCGTGAGGCCGTGGTCTGACAGGCCGGAGCGCCGAACGCCCGCTCCCGGGAGCGGGCGTTCGGCGGTGCCGGAACCCTGACTCGGGCCCGGGGGCTCGGGACCGGGTCCCCGGACTCAGAGCTACTTCTTGAGGAGCTGGCGGGCCATCACCATGCGCTGGACCTGGTTCGTACCTTCATAGATCTGCGTGATCTTGGCGTCGCGCATCATGCGCTCCAGCGGGAAGTCCTTCACGTACCCGGCGCCGCCCAGGAGCTGCACGGCGTCGGTGGTGATCTCCATGGCGGCGTCCGAGGCGTAGCACTTGGCCGCGGCACCGTAGAAGGCCAGGTCGTCGTCGCCCCGCTCGGACTTGGCGGCGGCGACGTAGACCATCTGGCGGGCGGTCTCCAGATTCATTGCCATGTCGGCGAGCATGAACTGGATGCCCTGGAAGTCGGCGACGGCCTTGCCGAACTGCTTGCGCTCCTTGACGTAGGCCACGGCGTGGTCCAGGGCGCCCTGGGCGATGCCGACGGCCTGCGCGCCGATCGTGACCCGGGTGTGGTCCAGGGTGCGCAGCGCGATCTTGAGGCCCTCGCCCGGTGAGCCGACCATGCGGTCACCTGGAATGAGGACGTCGTCGAAGAACAGCTCCCGTGTGGGGGAGCCCTTGATGCCGAGCTTGCGCTCCGGCTCGCCGAGGGTGAAGCCGGGGTCGTCGGCGTGCACGACGAAGGCCGAGATGTTGCCGCCGCGCTTGCCGTCGGGGTCGGTCACCGCGAGGACGGTGTAGTAGTCGCTGACCCCCGCGTTGGTGATCCAGGACTTCTGGCCGTTGAGGACCCAGTCGTCGCCCTTGGGGGTGGCCAGGCTGCGCATGGCGGCGGTGTCGGAACCGGCCTCGCGCTCGGACAGGCCGTAGGAGAACATCGACTCGCCGCGCGCCACGGGGGTCAGGTAGCGCTGCTTGACCTCCTCGGACGCGCCGAGGATCAGCGGCATGGTGCCGAGCTTGTTGACCGCGGGGATGAGGGACGAGGAGGCGCACACGCGGGCGACCTCTTCGATGATGATGCAGGTGGCCAGCGCGTCGGCGCCCATGCCCTCGTAGTCCTCGGAGATGTGCGCGGCGTGGAACTCCGTGGCGCGCAGCGCGTCGAGGGCGTTCTGGGGGAACTCCGACTTCTCGTCCACCTCAGCGGCGTGCGGGGCGATCTTGTCCTCGGAGACCGCGCGGACGGCCTCGCGCAGTTCCTCGTGGTCCTCGTTGGTCTTGAACAGGTTGAAGTCGCTCATGTTCTTCCCTCCCCGAGGAAGCGCACGATCCCCGGTGACTGGCACTAGGTGCCGCTGCTTGGCATTCAGTGTCAGGGTAGGGGGTGAACGGTGAGAAGTACACCAACGGGGCCGATACGTTCACGGGGGACACCGGTCATTCGGCGGGGAAAGAGGCGACTATGGGCGCAACGGGTGAGCGTGCCGCGCGGGGCGGCCAGCCGCGCACCGAGACCCGCGACGTGGTTCTGGCCGCGGTGCGGCTGTTCACCGATGCGGGCTATGAGGCCACCACGATGGAGGGCATCGCCACCGCGACCGGGGTGAGCCGTAGGAGCCTCTTCCGCCGGTTCGGCTCCAAGGAGGACATCCTCTTCGCTGAGCACGACGAGCTGTTCGAGACGGTCGTGCGGTTCATGGAAGCCTCCCCGGACGACCCGATGACCACCGTGGTGGCCGCCGCGCGCCTGGTGTTCCAGGGATACGTCCGAGACCCCGACATCACCGTGCCCCGGTACCGGCTGGTGCGCGCCCACGATCGGCTGCGGGACCGGGAGGTGGCGATGACGGCGAGGTACCAAGCGGCGTTCAGCCACTACCTGGCCCAGCGGGCGGGCGGTGAGCGGGCGTCCCTGGAGGCCGAGGTGATCGCGGCGGCCGTCATCGCAGCGCACAACCACGTCTTGCGCGCTTGGCTGCGGGAGCCGGAGGAAGGTCGCGTCTGGGCTCGCCTCGACGAGGCGATGGCCCGGGTGAGCGGCCTGGCGGCTCCGATGCTGGGCGGGGCGGGCCAGGAAAGGCCGACTGCTCAGGACGGCGCGGGTCCGCAGGGCGGCGCGGACGCGGAGGAGCGGGTTCTGGTGGCGGTCTACCCGCGGGGTCTGGCGACCTCGCAGCTCTTGCGACGTGTCTCCGAAGCGGTCGACCCGGAGCGGTAGGCCGCTCGGGAGCTGGTTCGTGTCGGTTCGGTCCGGCTCGGGTGTGTCGGCGTCCTGACGGCGGGGTTGACTACATAGAGTAACTTTTATGCGATATCGGGTACGAGGGGTAGTTGGTGGACTGTGGGTCGGGCTGACCGCCGGGGCACTGGTCGCGGTCGGCGGCACGCAGGCGGCGGCCGAACAGGCCACCCGGACTCTGACCCACGGTGACGGTGCCGCCCACACGTTCACGGTGGGGTCGTCGTGCAAGGTGGCGGTCACCGCGCAGGGCTCCGACGGAGCCGACGGGGACCACGCGGACGGGGAGCTGGGCTGGGGCGGTGTGGGGACCCGGGTCAGCGCGACGGTGGACGTGCCCTCGGGCGCGGTCGTCACCGTGGACCTCGCCGGGGTCGCGTCGGCCCCCGAGGGTGCCTACGGCGCTGCCGGGCGCGGCGGCGGTGACGGCGGCTCCAGCGGCGGCCTCAGCGGGGGAGGTGGCGGCGGGGCCACCAAGGTTCTCCTCGACGGCGAACCCGTGGTGATCGCCGCGGGCGGGGGCGGCGGCGGGGGAGCCGGCGCCGACGAGGAGGGGTATCCGCCCTCCGGCGCCGGGGGCGCGGGCGGCGAGAACGGTCAGGACGGACGGGCCGACGGCGGCGAGCTCTCCGGCGCTGGCGGCGGGGGAGCGACGACGGTGCTTCCCGGGGCGGGCGGTGCCGGCGGCCCCGAAGGCGGCGCGCACGGCACGGACGGGGACGGCGGCCGCGGCGGCGACGGGGCCGCGGGCCAGGACCGGGACTCGGGAGCTCGTACCGATGGTTCGGCGGGTGGCGGAGGCGGCGGCCTGTACGGGGGCGGTGGCGGCGGGAGCGGGAGCGCCGCGGAGGTCGACGGAGCGGGCGGCGGTGGCGGCGGTTCCAGCCTCGCCCCCGAGGGTGCTCACTTCGAGCGGGTCTCTGCCAAGGAGGGGTCGGTCTCGCTGTCCTACGACGCGGACGACTGCGCGGCCTCGCCCTTGGAGGCCGTTCCCGGAGAGCTCGCCGCCACCGCGCCGGGCCCGGGCACCCGGTGGTCGCTGTGGGCCGGGCTCGCGCTGACCGCGCTGGGGGCCGCCACCGTAGCTCTCGCGAGCAAGCGGCCCGCCCGGGGCTGAAGCACCCTTGCCACCCCCTTCCCGGACGTCCTGCGCACGCTCACGCGAGCGTAGGCTGGACAGGGCCGGAAAACGGGGCATCACACGAGGCGGGGCGGACGACGGAAATGAGCGTGGACACGGCGGGCGCGACCAAGCAGGAGTCAGAGGTCGCACATGAGGCGGAGCGCCGACGGACCTTCGCGGTCATCTCCCACCCGGACGCCGGTAAGTCGACGCTGACCGAGGCCCTGGCACTGCACGCGGCAGCCATCTCCTCCGCGGGTGCGGTGCACGGCAAGGGCGACCGCAGGGGTGTCACCTCGGACTGGATGGACATGGAGCAGGACCGGGGGATCTCCATCACGTCGGCCGCGCTGCGGATCGACTACGACACCCGCGTCCTCAACCTGGTGGACACCCCCGGCCACGCCGACTTCTCCGAGGACACCTACCGGGTGCTTTCGGCCGTCGACTGCGCGATCATGCTGCTGGACTCGGCCAAGGGCCTCGAGCCGCAGACCCTCAAGCTCTTCGACGTGTGCCGGGCGCGCAAGATGCCCGTCATCACGTTCGTCAACAAGTGGGACCGGCCCGGCCGCGAGCCCCTGGAGCTCCTCGACGAGATCGAGCAGCGTATCGGCCTGCGCCCCACCCCGCTCAACTGGCCGGTGGGTATCGCGGGCGACTTCCGCGGCCTCGTCGACCGCACCGACGGCACGTACACCAAGATGACCCGGACGCCCGGCGGTGCCCAGAAGGCGATCGAGGAGGTCCTGGACCCCGACCGGGCCGCTGAGGTCGAGCTGGACGCCTGGACCCAGTCCCAGGAGGAGATCGAGCTGCTGGAGGCGCTGGGCGCGGACTTCGACCACGAGTCCTTCATGGCCGGCGAGTCCTCCCCGGTGCTGTTCGGCGCCGCGCTGTCCAACTTCGGGGTGGGGCAGCTCCTGGACACCGTCGTGGGCCTGGCGCCGGCACCGTCGGCCAAGGTCGACGACAAGGAGAGGCCGCGTCCCGTGGAGCAGCCGTTCTCCGGCCAGGTCTTCAAGATGCAGGCCAACATGGACAAGAACCACCGGGACCGGATGGCGTTCGTGCGGGTCAGCTCGGGCCGGTTCGACCGGGGCATGGTCCTCACCCACGCGTCCACCGGCCGCCCCTTCGCCACGAAGTACACCCAGGCGGTGTTCGGCTCGGACCGCTCCACCATCGACACGGCCTACCCGGGTGACGTGATCGCCCTGGTGAACGCGCACGCGCTGGCCGTGGGGGACACCCTCTTCGATGGCCCCAAGGTCTCCTTCCCGCCGATCCCCAGCTTCGCGCCCGAGCACTTCGTGGTCGCTCGGGCCGTGGACGCGGGCAAGTACAAGCAGTTCCAGCGCGGGATCGCCCAGCTCGACGCCGAGGGCGTGGTTCAGGTGCTCACCTCCGACGTGCGCGGGGAGCAGGCCCCGGTGCTGGCCGCGGTCGGGCCCCTGCAGTTCGACGTGGTCAGGCACCGCATGGAGCAGGAGTTCCGCAGCCCGATCGAGGCCTCCCCGCTGGAGTACTCGGTGGCGCGCCGGACCGACGAGGAGTCCGCGCCGGCCCTGCACGCGCTGTCCGGCGCCGAGGTGCTCCGCCGCCGCTCGGACGGGGAGCTCCTGGTGCTCGTGCACAACAAGTGGCGCTTGCGGGTCATCGAGCGGGACCACCCGTCGCTGTTCATGGAAGCTCTGCTCGCCGGGGGCGTGGACGAGAGCGCCTAGGGAGAGTCCGGGCGGCCGAGGGCGCCTGGACACTTCTGTCGCTGAGGCTGTTCCGGCGTGTGGCCGGCTTTTCCGGCCGAGCATGTCTACACCGTTTACCCCCGGTTGTTAAAGGTGACCGTTGGTCAACTCGTGTCCTCCTCTCCTAGCCCATTGGCGTGCGGGTTCGGGGTGCCGACGGGAATTCTCGGACAGAGGTCGGGTGACCTGTGCGGGGGTGTGTGAACTCGCGTGCCCGGGGCACATACTCAGGTCCCTGGGCGGGTGCCGACAGGCCCGCTCCGGGGCGCCCGGGATTGCCGGGGGCACGGCAGAGGCCAAGATCACCGAGCTGGGGGCACCCCGCGTCAGCCCCCGTGATCAGGGCGAAGGTACCCTGAGAGCAGGCCACTAGGGCGCGTTCGAACACCTGGACGCACCGAGTTCTGTTCGAGTATGTCCGGATCTGTGAAGGACGGCACGAGTGGGTAGGTGCGGCCGGGTTCCGGGGTGTCCAGGGGACCGGTTCAGGAGGCGAGGGGCGAGGGCGGGAGAACCCCCGTCGCCGCCCGTGTCGCCTCAGGGCGATCACGGCGTTAACGATGGTCAGCAAAGTTTGCAAATCTTCACCGAGCGGTAATTCTGATGGCGTCTGGGTATGTGTTGCATGTCACCTGTTCGTGAATCGGTGAAACTTATATGATTTTGCTTAACCGTTGTTTAACAAAACAGAACAATAACGAGTGAATGAAGAACGCGGCGGCGGACCGCCCCGCGTTGGACGCACCTCACGTATCCCCCGCCTGGAAAGGTTGACCTCGGGCATGAGCGATGACAAAGAGCGCACGGTGGAGCTCCACTACGAGGGCGGCGTGCTGAAGCTGCCGGTTTTCACCGGTACCGAGGGTGAGAGCACCATCGAGCTGAAGACCCTGCTGGGGTCGACCGGTATGACCACCCTGGACCCCGGGTTCGGCAATACCGCTTCGTGTAGCTCGAAGATCACCTACATCGACGGGGCCGCCGGGATCCTGCGTTACCGCGGGTACCCGATCGAGGACCTCGCGGTGAACGCCACTTTCCTCGAGGTTGCCTACCTCGTGATCTACGGTGAGCTGCCCGAGCCCGGCCAGCTCAAGGAGTTCTCGGACAAGCTGCGCGACAACTCCGACATCCCGGCCGACATGCGCGCGTTCATCGATGCGATGCCGCGCAACGGCCACCCCATGGCTCTGATGGCCAGCGCCGTGAACACCCTCGCCGCGTACTACGAAGACAGCGTGGACCCGGCTGACGGGGACCAGGTAGAGCTCGCCACGATCCGGCTGATGGCCAAGCTGCCGACGATCGCGGCCCGCATCTACCGCAACTCGATCGGCGAGGCGCCGATCGACGCGGACTCCTCGCTCGACTACGTCGACAACTTCATCCGGATGACCTTCGGGGACAAGGCGCCCACCGGCGAGCTCGGCGAGCTGTTCAACCAGGCCGTCGGCATGCTGCTCGTCCTGCACGCCGACCACGAGCTGAACTGCTCCACCGCCACTGTGCGCGTGGTCGGCTCCTCGCAGGCGGACATCTTCGCCAGCATCGCCTCCGGCATCAACGCCCTTTCCGGCCCGTCCCACGGCGGCGCCAACCAGGCCGTCCTGGAGATGCTCGAGGAGATCCGCGACAGCGGCATCTCCATCGAGGACTTCCTCGAGAAGGTCAAGGCCCGCGAGATGCGTCTCATGGGCTTCGGCCACCGGGTCTACAAGAACTTCGACCCGCGCAGCAAGGAGATCAAGGTTCTGGCCAGCCAGATCCTCGACCGGGACGACAACCCCGACGAGCTCTTCGCGCTCGCCCTCAAGCTCGAGGCCGCCGCGCTCCAGGACTCGTACTTCACCGAGCGCAAGCTCTACCCGAACGTCGACTTCTACACCGGCGTCATCTACCGCACCATGGGCTTCCCGACCAACATGTTCACCGTGTTGTTCGCTATCGGCCGCCTGCCCGGCTGGATCGCCCACTACCGCGAGCAGCTGCACGACCCGGCCTTCCGGATCGCGCGCCCGCGCCAGCACTACATCGGCTCCGAAGAGCGCCGTTACCCCGGCCAGGGCTAACAAACCACCGGAGTGCCTCGACCGCCCGCCCCGTCACCGACGAGGGCGGGCGTTCTTGTGTCCGGGGGCGGTTCGGGGAAGCCCGGCACAGGTGTAGAACCTCCCTTTCCTCGCCATTTGCCTACCTTCTGTCATCGGTATGCGACGTTGAGGGAAGTTGCAGAAGGCGGCCCCCGCTACGGGCGGGGCCGCACGAGGGAGGGGGCCTGACTATGGTCCGGTACGCGATGACCGGCGGCATGCTCGGTGAGCTGAGCCGGAGCTGGTGGCTTGTGGTCCTACGCGGTGGGTTCGTCGCCCTGCTTGGTCTGTTGGCGGTCCTGTGGGTCGGGATGCTGCCCGAAGGCACGCTGCTGATGACCCTGGCGGTCATGTTCGGGATCTTCACGCTCGTGGACGGGTTGGCCCTGGGTTGGACCGCCTCCAGGTCGGCCAAGGGAACCCGGACCCCCATGGTGGTCCAGGCGGTGCTCAGCGTTCTGCTCGGTGTTCTGGCGATCGCCGCGCCACTGGCCGTGGGGATCGCCGTTGTCTACGTGATCGGTGCGTGGGCCGTCGTCACCGGTATCGCCGAGATCGTCACCGCCGTGCGCCTGCGCGCGCGCATCAGCTCCGAGTGGCTGCTGATCTTCGTCGGTGCGCTCTCGATCATCTTCGGGCTCCTGCTGTGGTTCTGGCCGCTGGCGGGTGCCCAGGCCATCGCCCTCGTGGTCGGGATCTACGCGATCGTGTTCGGTGCGGTCATGGCCGTCGCGGGATTCCGGCTGCGCGGGGCCGCCGACGCCACCGCACGCGACGGCTCGGCGGCTGCCGCCGGTGAAGAGGGTCCCGCCGGTGATGAGTACGCCGACGACGAGTCCTCCACTGGCGAGTACGCCGGGTACGGTCACTCCGCTGAGGGCCAGGCCGGGGGAGAGTCCGGATCCGGTGAAACGGATGCGGACCGCGAGGTCAGCGCCTTCGACGAGGGCTACGCGGGCGGGTACTCCGACGGCTACCACGGTGACCCGAACGCCCCCGAGAGTTCCCAGGAGACCGGGGAGGACGAGCCCGCAGGCCCCAGAGTCGGCCGCCACCGGGCACCGAAGAACCGCCCCGACGACCACGGGGCGACGTAGCCTCCGCGCGACGACTGAGCGCGCGGAGGCTCAGCCTTCGCTGACGAGGAGGGGGCCGTGCCGGTCGACCTGGCTACCGGGTACGACCAGCGCGGCCTTCTCCTCTTGCCATGCCAGGAAGTGCGGCGACCGGCGGTGCGCGACCAAGGCGTCGGAGTCCGCGAACACCTCGTACACCCAGAAGGAGTCGGGGTCGTCCGGGTCGCCCACGACGTCGAACCGCAGGCAGCCGGGTTCGCCCCTGAGCGCGCTCGCGGCGTTGCGGGAGATGCCCCTGAGGAACACGTCACGGCGACCGGGGAGCGTCCGGACGGAGATGACCAGCGAAACGGGCACCATGGGGGAACCAGCTCTCTCTACGGGACGTGCCAAAACCCTTGGACGGGGTTCCAGGGTGTCGGCTAGCTTAAAGGCATGTACTTCCAGCAGCTGCTCTACGGCTAGTAGCCCGGCGTTCCCGACGCCTCCACGCGCCCTCCCCCAGGGGACCGGCGCCGCCCTGCCCTACCCGTAGACACCTTCTGGAGAAGTAACCGTGCACCGTCGCCTCCATATCGCCATGGTCGGCGTCCCCGCCGTGAGCCACGTCCTGCCCAGCCTGGAGATCATCCGCGAGCTGGTCGACCGGGGCCACCGCGTCACCTACGCCAACGACCCCGCCGGCCCCATCGGGGAGCTCATCGCCTCGACCGGAGCCGAGACCGTGCCGTTCACGACCACCCTGCCGACCGGGGACGAGGAGTGGGCGAACGACCCGATCGAGGGGATGGACATTTTCCTCGACGACGCGATCAGCTCTCTGCCCGTCCTGCGCGCGGCCTACGCCGACGACCGCCCCGACGTCTTCCTGTACGACATCGGCGGGTACTCCGCCCGGGTCCTCGGGATCAACTGGGGTATCCCCACCGTGCAGCTCTCCCCGTCCTACGTCGCCTATGCCGACTACTGGAATTCGGTCCTCGAGTGGCTGCGTGCGCAGCCAGGAGCCACGGAGCACTACGCCAAGTTCGACGCCTGGCTGAGCGAGAACGGGGTCACCGAGCTGGACCACACCGGTTTCGCCGGGGTTCCGGACCGTGCGCTGGCGATGATCCCGCGCGAGATGCAGCCGCAGGCGGACAGCGTCTCCGACGCGGTCACGTTCGTGGGCCCCTGCCTGGGCGGGCGCGACCACCAAGGCACCTGGTCAAGGCCCGCACACGCCGAGCGGGTTCTGCTCGTGTCCCTGGGATCGGCCTACACCAAGCAGCCCGGTTTCTACCGCGAGTGCGTGAAGGCCTTCGGAGAACTGCCCGGGTGGCACGTGGTGCTCCAGGTGGGCCAGCACGTGACCGCCGACGACGTGGGCGAGGTCCCCGACAGCGTCGAAGTGCGCTCCTGGGTCCCGCAGCTGGACATCCTGCGCCAGGCGGACGCCTTCGTCACCCACGCGGGGATGGGCGGCTCCAGCGAGGGCCTGTACACCGCCACACCGATGATCGCGGTGCCCCAGGCGGTCGACCAGTTCGACAACGCCGACCGGCTCCAGGAACTCGGAGTGGCCCGGCGGATCGACACCGGGGACGCCACGGCGGACACCCTGCGCACGGCCCTCCTCGAGCTCACCTCCGACCCGGAGGTGGCCGAGCGGCTGTCCGGGATCAGCGACCGGCTGCGGGCGAGCGGGACCGCGTACGCGGCCGACCTCGTCGAGGCGGAGGCAGCTAAGGAACGGGCCACCGAGTAGCCTCGCGGCCCGGGAAGAGGGGCCCGGCAGGGAGGAGCACCGTGGACCAACTCGTCATCGTCACCGGAGGGCCGGGATCGGGGAAGACGACCCTGGTGGAGTACCTGGCCGGGCTCGGCTACGGGCGCACGGTCGAGGCGGGGCGGTCGATCATCCGCGACCAGCGGACGATCGGCGGCCCCGGCCTGGCGTGGCGGGACGACACCCTGTTCGCCGAACTCATGCTCGCCTGGGACATGCGCTCACACCGGGAGGCCGCCGCGCACGAGGGGCTTGTCGTCTGCGACCGGGGCGTGCCGGACATGGTCGGCTACTTCCTGCTGCGCGGGCTGCCGGTCCCGGAGCACGTGTGGGAGGCGACCCGCCGATTCCGCTACCACCGCACGGCCTTCGTGGCCCCGCCCTGGCCGGAGATCTTCGAGGGGGACGCCGAACGGCACCAGTCGTCGGACGAGGCAGAGCGGACCTACGAGGCGATGTGCGAGGCCTACCCGGCCTGCGGGTACGAAATCGTCGCCCTGCCCCGGGTGCCGGTCGCCGAGCGGGCCCGGTTCCTCCTGGACACGGTGTCGGGCCGGGGGTCAAGCCTCCAGGCACATCCCCCTAGCGATCAGGAGGTCGCTCAGGATGTCGGTCCCCGTGGGCCCCATCCCCTGCAGTGACAGCAGATCGCTCTCGCTCACCCCGTCCAACTGCTCCAACCGCGTGTATCCGGCGCGGGCCAGGGCTCTTCGCGCGGGGGCGCCGATGCCGGGGAACTCTTCGTCTGCTTCGCTCATGCGTGTCTACCTACCCCAAGACAGGCTGTCCGATATGACGCTCGTGTTGCGGTTGTGGCCGCACGTGGCCGCACGTGGCCGTAAACCCCGAACTCCCTTGTGGTTCGCGTTGTGCCCGGCCACACTCGTGTCCTAGACCAAAAAGGAGCGTTTGGAGCGAGTCTTCTCGGCTGGGAGGGATCCGGTAGGTGGCGAGCGCGCCCAGGCACGGTATGCCGCCGATGAGTTGGGAGGGCATCGACCACGCGCTCAACCGCGTGCGGGGAGAGGCAGACCGCATCGCCCTCAATCTGGCTGACCTCGACCGGCACGTCGGATACCGCCTGCTCAAGGACGCCGACCTGGTCGGCGGGACCCGGAACCGCTGGGAGCGCGCGGCCGTCCACGTCCACAGGCTGTGGAAGACGCACGGAACCTTCCAGACCGTGGTCGACCGGGCCGCGATGGTGCGGGAGAGCAGTCGGGGCGACCCGCAGAGCGAACTCACTTTCCTGCTCATGGGCGAGTCCGTCACCCTCCCCCTGGAGGAGCTGCCCCTGCACGAGCGCGGCCTTCTCGACCCCGCCACCGAGCACATCACCCTGGCCGAGGCGATCGCGCGCATGTCCGCCGACTACGAGGAGGCCACGGAGGTCATCTCGGCGGCGGAGACCGCGTGGGACGCCCTCCACCCCAAGCTCGCCGAACTCGAGTCCATGTGGCAGGAGGTCGGAACCCTCTCCGACCTGGTCGAGCTGGACCTGGACGAGCACGAGGGCCTCCGCGAGCGATTGGCAGAGGTGGGCGAGACGGTACGCCGGGACCCGCTCTCGATGGTCACCGACACACGCGTCGACACCTCCCGCCTCGACCGTCTCAGAGCCCGCCTCGACCGCACCAGGGGCGAGCTCCGCGACGCGCTGCGCATGCGCGACTCCTACACCGAGAGCGTCGAACGCCTCATCTCGGCCATCGACGACGTCGAACAGGTCGTCCAGCGGGCCAAAGAGCTTCGGGCGCGGGTCCTGGCGAAGATCTCCGCGCCTGCCGCCGTGGACGTTCCCGACCCGGTGCCCGGCCTGCGGGCCGCGGTGGCCGAGATGGACGACCTGCGCTCCCGCAGTGACTGGCGGGGCCTGGGAGCGCGGCTGGGGCAGCTGCAGCACTCCGTCCACCAGTCCGGCGACGACGCGTACGAGCGGGAGCAGAACCTGTCGGGCCTCCTGCAGCGCCGTGCCGAACTCCGAGGGCGCCTGGACGCCTTCCGGGCCAGAGCGGTGCGCTTAGGGCTGGCCGAGGAAGAGCGATTGATCGAACTCCACGGGACCGCCCACTGGGAACTGTGGAACGCCCCCTGTGACCTGCGAGCGGCCACCATGGCGCTCTCCGCTTACCAGCGCACGCTCCAGGAACTTTCGAAAACCGAACCCCCGGAGGACAGAACCACACCGGGAAACGGAGCGTCAGACGGCGAGACTGATGGTGGTGTGAGCAGATGACCAAGTGCACTTCCCCCGGATGCCAGGGCCAGATCGAGGACGGCTTCTGCGTCGTGTGCGGCCTGGCCCCCGTTGACGTGCAACCCCCGGCCCCCCAGGGTCCCGGTGCGCCCTCCCAGCAGGGCGGACCGTCGGGTGCGCCGCCCGGCGCCCCGGCTTCGGGACCCCAACCCTCCTACGGCCCGAGACAGGGCCCGCCCGGACCCTCGGGTCCGCGCCCACCCGGACCGGCGCCCCAAGCCGCACCGGGGACCCCCGGCATGCCCCCGCAGGGCTCCGGGCCCCAGAACTCCTTCGGACCCTCCGGTCCTTCTGGCCCTTCGGGCAGTGGACCCGAACAGTGGCTGTCCTCCAACCCCTCCACACGGGATTCCGCGGGCAACGACATGTCCGTGCACTCCCACCCGATCAGCTCGGGCAACATCCGCCTCTCCGGACGATCCGGGCCGGGCAGCATCTCCGGGGTCGTCGGCAGCTCGCCCTCGGGGACGGGCCCCTCCGGGCGCGGTTCCAGCCGCGGCATGCTGGGCCTGGGCATGGTCCAGGTCCCGCTGGTCCCCGCCAAGGACCCGTCCGAGGCGATCATGACTAACCCGGTCGTGTCGGAGAAGAACCGCTTCTGCGGCAACTGCACCGAGAAGGTCGGCCGGTCCCGGGGCGAGCAGCCCGGGCGCACCGAGGGGTTCTGCCGCCAGTGCGGCACCCAGTTCTCCTTCACCCCCAAGCTGGTCAAAGGCGACGTCGTCGGCGGCCAGTACGAGGTGCTCGGCTGCCTGGCCCACGGCGGGCTCGGCTGGATCTACCTGGCCAGGGACCGCAACGTCAACGACCGCTGGGTGGTCCTCAAGGGCCTGCTCAACGCCGGTGACGCCGAGGCGCACAAGGCCGCCGCGGCGGAGCGGGCGTTCCTCTCCGAGGTCGAGCACCCCAACATCGTCAAGATCATCAACTTCTCCCAGCACCCAGATCCGCGCACCGGTATCCCCGGCGGGCACATCGTCATGGAGTACGTGGGGGGCAAGTCCCTCCGGGAGCTCCTCATCGGGGCCAGGGAGAACGGGACCGGCGAGGAGGTCCTCCCCCTCGAGCAGGTGATCGCCTACGGGCTGGAGTGCCTGCGCGCGCTCGGCTACCTGCACTCCAAGGGCCTGCTCTACTGCGACTTCAAACCGGACAACGTCATCCAGAGCGAGGAGCTGATCAAGCTCATCGACCTCGGCGGCGTCCGGCGTATGGACGACACGCTCAGCCCCGTGTACACGACCCCCGGATACCGGGTGCCCGAGGACGAGCTCCGCGGCCCCGGACCCACCGTGAGCGCCGACCTCTACTCCGTGGGCCGTGCCCTGGCCGTACTCAGCTTCCACTTCAGCTTCATGCGGAAGCACCCGCACAGCATCCCGCCCCGGCACGAGATCCCCCTGCTCCAGCGCTACGAGTCCTTCGACCGGTTCCTGCGCCGGGCCACCAACGTGGAGCCCGAAGCGCGCTTCCACGACGCCGGCGACATGGCGGATCAGCTGACCGGGGTACTGCGCGAAGTCATCTCCCAGATGGAGGGCACGCCGCACCCCGCGGCCTCCGCCCTCTTCGGCGGCGAGAGCTTCACGAGCGGTGCCGACACGGGTGCGCACAACGCGGACCGCATGCTCAGCCCGCCCTCGCCCACCGAAGCGGCCGCTCTGCTGCCCGCTCCGCTGATCGACCCGGCCGACCCTGCGGCGCAGCTCCTGCGCAGTTTCGCGGGCATGCCGCCCGCCGAACTCATCCCGACTCTGCGGGCGGCCCAGGCGCCGTCGCCGGAGACCTTGCTCATGCTCACCCGGGCGCTGATCACGGTCGGCCGACACGGCGAAGCCCTCGACGTGCTCCAGCAGTTCAGTACGGCGATCGCCGGTGACTGGCGCACCATGTGGTACCTGGCCGTCGCGGAGCTGAGCACGGGGCGTTTCAGGGAGGCGAGAGACCACTTCGACGAGCTCTACAGCCACCTTCCCGGCGAGGTCGCGCCCAAGCTCGGCCTGGCCATCGCCTGTGAGCGGATCGGAGAGCTCGAGACCGCGGCCCGCCAGTACGCGACGGTCTGGGCCGCCGACCACTCCTATGTCAGCGCGGCGTTCGGCCTGGCCCGGATCCGGCTGGCCCAGGGGGACCGGGCCGCGGCCATCCAGGTCCTGGACACGGTCCCCGAGCTGTCGAGCCTCTACGTTCACGCCCAGACCGCCCTGATCACCGCGCTCGCCCACGGATCCACCGACGGGTCCGACCTGGTGCGCGCCGGCGAGCGGCTTGGCCGGATCGGCCTGGACAGCGAGTCGGCCGACCGGCTGGCCGCCCGGGTCCTCGAGGCAGCGCTGGACTGGCTCCGGTCGGGAGGTACGCCGCCCAGCGGCCAGAGCCTCCTCGGCGTCGAGCTCACGGAGGCGGGTGTGCGCTCCAACCTGGAACGGCGCTACCGGTACCTGGCCCAGCGCGCCAGCCGGACCTCCGAGCGCTACGAGCTCATCGACAAGGCCAACTCGCTACGTCCAGTGACGCTGCTGTGAGGATCGAAGGAACGGCGATGACAAAGGTGCGGACTTGCCCTACCTGCGCCGACACGGTGACAGCGGGCGACGCCTTCTGTGAGGGCTGCGGTCGGAACCTCCCCGAGGACGTGCGTTCCGCGCCGGCGGAGACAGCTGAGCCCGACCGCGTACCGACCACTCCCCAGACGAGCATGTCGGGGGCGGAGACGGTGGTGGTCGAAAGACCGGGACTGACCCCCTCCGAGGGTGCTCCGACCGCCCCCCAGGTCAGCCTCAACGGCGCGCCCGGGACCGGTGCACCCGGCGAGTCCGCCCGCTCCGAGGCAGACGCGCCGCAGGAGGACGGCGGGCCGGAGTCGGACTGGGACAATGTCGATGCTCAGGTGACCCAGCCCGTGCGCCGGGACGTCCCGGCACCGGAACCCGCGCCGCCGGCGCCGCCGAAAGTGGCCCCCGAGTGGCCGCCGCCCGCGGTCGGCAGCAACCCCGTGGCTGTGGAGAACCCGGACCTGTGCGTGTGGTGCCCGGGCCGGGTGGTCGACGGCTACTGCGAGAAGTGCGGCTTCCTCCAGCCCACCGGCCGCGACCACGTCGAGGTCCGGGCCGGTCTGGCCTTCGGCGTCAGCGACCGCGGCCTGCGGCACAAGCGCAACGAGGACGCCATGGCCATCCGGGTGGTCGGGGACGACGAACCCCGCGGTGCGGGCACGGTCGTGACCGTGGTCTGTGACGGGGTCTCCAGTTCGCCCAGGTCCGACGAGGCCTCCAGGGTCACCGCAGAGACGGGGGCGACCGTTCTCGCCGACCGCATCCGCGAGGGCGCCGACCCGCGCGAGGCCACCGGCGACGCGATGACCCGGGCGGCCGAAGCGGTCGCCGCCATCGCCGACTCACCCAGTTCCGCACCCGCCTGCACCTACGTGTCGGCCGTGGCGGACCCGAAAACGGGTGCCGTCACCGTCGGCTGGGTCGGTGACAGCCGTGCCTACTGGCTTGCCGGAAGCTCGACCTCCAGCGCTTCGTCGCTGCTCACCAGGGACGACTCCTGGAGTGAGGCGATGGTGCAGATGGGCGCGCTCTCCCGGGACGAGGCGATGCGCTCGGCCAACGCGCACGCGCTCATCGCCTGGATGGGTGCGGACTCGGGTGAGATCGACGCGCACATCTCGACCATCAACCCGACCGGACCCGGGCAGATCGTGCTCTGCAGCGACGGACTCTGGAACTACTACCCGGAGGCCGACGACCTGGCCGACGCCGTCCCCGAAAGGGGTGCGGCGCCGCTCGAAGCGGCCCGCACCTACGTCAGCCTCGCCCTGAGAGCGGGCGGCAAGGACAACATCACCGTCGTCGTCATTCCCGTACCCACCGAGCAAGGGGGTTCCCGTGCCGAACAGCTCTGACCGGGCAGCCGAGCCCGAGTTCCGCGTCGAGGTCGACCAGAACCGGTTCCTGCCTCTCGGCGGGACCGAGGTGCACGCTGTAGTGAGCGTGACCTCCAACAGCCCCGTGCTGGTGGGGTCGGCGGTACGGGCCTCCGAAGTGATCATCATCGATACCTCCGGCTCCATGTACGGGGAGAAGATCAACGCCGCCAAGCAAGCGGCCCGCGCGGCGATCGAGACCCTGCGGGACGGCGTCCGCTTCGCCGTGGTCGCCGGGCACCGCGAGGCGGAGATGATCTTCCCCGACACCGCCGAGCTGGTGGAGGTGGACTCCGACACCCGTGCGGAAGCGCTGGAGGCCGTGGGCCGCCTGCGCGCCGACGGCGGCACGCGGATGGGCAACTGGTTGCTCAAGGCGGACGAGCTGTTCGGCACCGTCGACGACGGGATCAAGCACGCCATCCTGCTCACGGACGGTCAGAACAACGAGATGTCCGACGTCTTCGAGGGGGTTCTCCAGCGGCTGGCGGGCCGGTTCGTGTGCGACTGCCGCGGCGTGGGCACCGACTGGAAGGTCGAGGAGCTGCGCCGGATCGACTCCGCGCTCCTGGGCGGCGGACCGGGCATCATCGCTGACCCCGCCGACCTGGAAGCGGATTTCCGGGCGATGGCGCAGGCCTCCATGGGCAAGGCGGTGGCAGACGTCGCGCTGCGCCTGTGGACCCCGCAGAACTCCGTGGTGCGCTACGTCAAGCAGGTGGCGCCCACGGTGCAGGACCTCACCCAGAAGGTGATCGAG
This sequence comes from Nocardiopsis oceani, assembly GCF_054777395.1. Taxonomy (NCBI): domain Bacteria; kingdom Bacillati; phylum Actinomycetota; class Actinomycetes; order Streptosporangiales; family Nocardiopsidaceae; genus Nocardiopsis; species Nocardiopsis oceani. The sequence goes on along the minus strand of NZ_BAAHAR010000011.1, from coordinate 39,719 downwards.
AGGGTAGCCCAAGCGGGCGATTACCCGACCGGTTCCTGGGGGACGGAGAGCCGCGACTACCACGTGTGCGTGGAGGTGCCCCCGGGCGACCCGGGACGCCAGCTGCGCGCGGGGTGGGTGCGTGTGGTGATGCCCGGCGAGGGCGGGGCCGAGGACCAGGTCCTCGCCTCCGGCAACATCCTCGCCGAGTGGACGTCGGATGAGGCCCGAGCCACCGAGATCAACCCCCGGGTGGCTCACTACACGGGCCAGGTCGAACTGGCCCAGGCGATCCAGGACGGGCTTACCGCCCGTCGCGAAGGCGACGAGTCGACCGCCACCACCAGGCTGGGCCGGGCCGTCGCACTCGCACACGAGTCGGGCAACGAGGAGACCGCGAAACTCCTCGACCGTGTGGTCGACGTCGTCGACGCGGTCACCGGAACCGTCCGGCTCAAGCCCAGCGTCGACAAGGTCGACGAGATGACCCTCGACACCAACTCGACCCGGACCGTCCGGACCAGACCGCGCCAGAGCGGGTCCGGGACCGGCGGCGCCCCCGGACCCGGGTAGGAGGGACCCATGCCGAGTTGCCCTTCAGGGCACCACTCCGCGGCCACCGACTTCTGCGATATCTGCGGGCTGCGCCTCCAAGCGCTCTCCGCACCGCAGCCAGCCCCCCAGAGACCGCAACCACGACAACCGAAACCGGCGACCCGCGGCGGGCCGTGTCCCGAGTGCGGCACGTCCAGGGCCGGTCGGTTCTGCGAGGAGTGCGGTTACGACTTCGCCTCCCAGTCAGGGAGCCACCAGCGGCGCATCTCCGATCCCGGGAGCGCGCCGATCGGTGTGCGCTGGCGCGCGATCGTCGCCGCCGATCCCGCCTACTACCAGTACATGGTGGACCAAGGGATGCTCGATCCGTCCCAGATCAACTTCCCCGCGGGAGGCCAACAGCGTCGCGTCACGCTCCAAGGGGACCGAGTGCACATCGGTCGGCGGAGCAAGTCCCGGGGGTTCACCCCGGAGATCGACCTGGGCGGGCCCGACGGAGACCCCGCGATCTCCCACATCCACGCGATCCTGCTGTCCCGCCCGGACGAGACCTGGGCCGTCGTCGACCCCGGGTCGACCAACGGGACCACGATCAACGGGACCGCCAACCCCATCTCCCACCACGTGGAGGTTCCACTGAACGACAGTGACCGTATCTACGTAGGCGCTTGGACCGTCATCATCCTCCAGAAGGGGTGAACCCCGTTGATGCCCCCCAACTCCGACCAGGTGGCCAGGCGCCCCGAGCCGGGCGCTCCCTCGCTGCCTCCCAGTCCCTCCACCCCCGCCCCCGGTGGCCCCACTACCGGAGCCACCGGTTCCGGACCTGTCGTCGGAGCCGATGCCAACGGCTCCGACTCCGCCACCGGGCAGCGGATCCGCGCCCTGTGGCCGCGTGTGCGGAGGTCGATGCGCACCACGCCCGCGCGGGTGTGGGCGCTGGCCCTCCTGTGCGTCCTCACCATCGGCGGCCTGTTCGGCTCGGCGACGTTCACGCTCAACCAGGCCAGCGACGGCCTCCACGTCCTCGGCCGGGACGCGGGCCCGCAGGCGATGGCGACCACTGAGCTGTACCTGGCGCTGGCCGACATGGACGCCAGGAGCGCGGACGTGCTTCTCATGGGTACCGACCACGACCTGGGGTCGGGGCGGGAGGACGCCTTGGAGCGCTACGACGCCAGCCGGGCCCAGGCCAACGAGGCCCTCCTCCAGGCCTCGTCCCTCACCGAGGGCGACACGGTCGAGGAGGGCAACGTCCAGGCCGTCCTCGACGGGATGGGCGACTACGAGCAGAGGGCCAGTGAGGCGCGGCTGCTCAACGACGAGGCCCAGGCCCCGCCAGGGGAGGTCGACCCGGCGGCCCTCGAGGCCTACCGCGAGGCCAGCCAGCTGATGCACACCGAGCTGATGCCCAAGGCGTTCAACCTGGGGCTGGACTCCTCCGCGATCGTGCGTACCAACCACGAGGAGGGGCAGTCGTCGGTGGCACTCGGCCTCGTGTGGGTCGGCGCGGTGGGCGTGGCGACCGTCGCCTCCCTGATGGGCCTGCAGCTCTACCTGCGTGTGCGCTTCCGGCGCCGGTTCAACGCGCCGCTCCTGGGCGCGACGGCCGGGACCGTGGTGCTGACCCTCGGGGTCGTCTTGGCGCTGAACAGCAGTGGAACGCATCAGAGCGGGGCCAAGGACGAAGGGTTGGACGCCGCCATGGCGCTGGCCCGCGCCGGGGCCATCGCCACCGACATGCAGGCCGACCAGAGCCGTTATCTCGCGGACGACGATTTCGCCGACAACCACCAGCAGGTCTACCTGGAGCGCGCCCAGCAGGTGCTGTTCCGCCCGGCCAGCACGCTCGACGAGTACTACGCGGCGATCGGTGAGATCCCGGACGCCTACCCCGCCCTGCCGGGCGCGGACGGCGCGGATCCCGAAGACCCGGGGACGCTGGGCTACCTGGGCCAGAGCGCCCAGGACTCGCTGCTGCCGGGACAGGAGGACGCGCTGGCGGAGGTACTCACCTCCTATAACGACCTGCAGGTCGAGGATCAGCGGATGCGGGAGGCCGCGGAGTCCGGCGAGCTGGACGAGGCGCTCGATATCCGGATGGGGGTGGCCCACTCCGAGGACGGGGCCTTCCCCGCCTACTCGGCCGCCCTGGACGGGCTGATCGAACTGCACCAGGAGGAGTTCACCGCGGGGATCGAACGCGGTGACTCCGCGCTGTCCCTGTGGACGTGGGTGCTGCCGGTCGGCTCCCTCATCCTCCTGTCCCTGGTTGTCGTCGGGGTGCGTCCCCGTCTCGCCGAGTACCGCTGACCCCGAGAGAAAGGAACAGGCCGATGCGCTTTCGACACCGTCGTGGCTCGGCCGCGGCTGCCTTGGGCGCCGTGGCGGTGATGGTGCTGTCCTCCTGCTCGGCGGAGCGGGAGGAATCCCTGGTCGACGCGAGTTCGCTGACGATCGGGGTCAAGGACGACCAGCCCGGACTGGGGCTGGACGTGGACGGCGACCTGGTCGGGTTCGACGTGGACGTCGCGCTCTACATCGCCGATCACATGGGGATCGACGACGTCGAGCTGGTGGGCGTCACCTCCGCAGAGCGCGAGGACGCGCTGATCGAGGAGGAGGTCGACATGGTGGTGGCCACCTACTCCATCACCCCGGAGCGCAAGACGGAGGTGACCTACGGGGGCCCGTACTACGTGGCCAAGCAGGACATCCTGGTACGCGCGGACGAGGACGCCGTCGAGGGGGTGCGCGACCTGGAAGGGCGGAGCGTCTGCCAGGGCGAGGGCTCCAACTCGGCGTTCCGGATCACCGACGGCCTCGGCATCGACGTGTCGGAGCTGCAGGAGGTGGACAGCTACAGCGCCTGCATCGAGAGGCTGGGCGACGGCTCCGTGGACGCTGTGTCCACGGACGACCTGATCCTCGCCGGCTTCCTGGCCGAGGACCCCGACGCGTTCCGGTTCGTGAACAACCCCTTCACCGACGAGAAGTACGGGGTGGGGCTGCCCCACGGTGACGTGGCGGCCTGCGAGGCGGTGAACAAGGCGGTGACCGAGATGTACCAGGACGGGACGGCGCCGGGGCTGCTCGAGGAGTGGTTCGGGGAGACCGACCTGGAGGTGGTCGAGAGCGTTCCGCAGTTCGAGGGTTGCGACTGATCCGAGGTTGCGACCGAGCTGTGCAGTCTGGTGATGTCGACGGCGGGTCCCGTTTGCAACGGACGGGGCCCGTGCACCCAGAGTGATGCTCGGGGCGCGCGCAGACATAACGACTGGGACGGCGGGGGCTTCCCGGGTGGCCCGAACGGGATATATGGCAGATACTGAACCATATGTAGTGCCTTGGGGGGACAGAGGAGGAGTTGTCCGTTGACCATCGTCGAGTTCCTGAACGATCGGTTGGACGAGGACGAACGCGCGTCCAAAGCCGTGCCCGTGGGTTCACGCGGTCGGGAGCGCGCACTGGCCGAGGTGTCGGCCAAACGCAAGATCGTCCGCGGGTACACCGAGGCGCACCGCGAGAGCATGCGCATACTCGACACCTCCTCCCAGGCGGTGAAGGTCAAGGGTGACCCGTGGTCCGAGCTCCTCGCCTGGCGCCTCGCGGTGAAGTACCTGGCCGCCGTCTACCGAGGCCACCCCGAGTACGACCGGTCCTGGGAGGACTGAAGCTGTGTTTGCTTTGGGCCTCCGCGCCTCCCGCCCGTCGCCCGCCACAAACGCTCTACGGACGCCTTCCGCGCAGTCTGGAATGTGTCTTGCTTCCTCGCTGGCGGCTTGACCCCCTTGCACTGTGCTTGCTGCAACCCAGGCTCCCCGGCGCGCGAACTGGCTCATCCCGGCAGGGCGAGCAAGCGCTCGACGGTCTCGGTGAGGTCGCGGCCCTCGACGTCCGGTCGGTCGAAGACCGACGGAAAGCGCCCCTCCAGGTGGGCCGACCAACCCGTCACCAACCCGGCCCGCCGACCGCCCGCGGCGTCCCAGCCATGCGCGGTGACCAGGCCCAGTCGTTCCGGTGCCACCTCCAAGGCGCGCGCGGCGGAAAGGTAGGCCTCACGGACCGGTTTCCACGTCCGGGGCCCGCCGCCGTCCAGCACCGCGTCCACCGCGAGCCCGGAGCGCTCCAACAGCATGCGGACGTCCTTGGGGTCCCCGTAGCCGAGTGTCGCCGTCCGGACCCCCTCCTCCCGCGCGGCGGCCAGCACCTGTGCGGCCTCCGTGCGCGGTTCCAGCCGGGTCAGCCCGTCGATGATGGCGTCCTCGGCGGCGGGGGCGATCTGGTTGCCGGTGATGTCGCGGAGCGAACCCCGTGCGACGTCCTCGAAGGTGCGCTCCCCGGCCAGCAGCGACAGCGCGAACGCGTCGCGCATCAGGTGGTCCCACCACCTGGTCATGAGCACGCGGGGGATACCCGCCGCACGGAAGCGCCACTCCAGGGGGCCGAGCGGGAAGAGGGTGTCGAGGACGTCGAGGACCAGCGCGGTGGGACGGGCGGGACGTTCGTGCGTCTGCGGGGGCATCGGCTGCGCTCCAACTCCTGAGGGGTGTTGGTGCGTACCTACCCGCGTCCGGGGCGTGTGCTCAGGACGCGGCCAGCCGGGGGACCTGCTCCGCGGCCCACGGGCTGATGAGCCAGGGTGTCCGTTCGGCGAGGGCGGTCACGTCCGACCAGGCCGCCCAGGCGAACTCGGCGATCTCGCTCGGGTCCGGGGCGGGAGTGTCCTCCGTCCGGGCCCAGAACACCGGGCAGAACTCGTTCTCCACGATCCCCTCGGCGGAGACCGCACGGTAGCGGAAGTCCGGTAGCGCCTCGGTGACCTCGGTCAGTCCGATGCCGAGTTCCTGCCGGACGCGGCGGTGCACGGCCTCGACCATGGTCTCCTCAGGTGCGGGGTGGCCGCAGCAGCTGTTGGTCCACACACCGGGCCAAGTGGTCTTTCCCAGGGCCCGCCGGGTGAGCAGAACGCGGCCGTCGGGGCCCACGACGTAGCAGGAGAAGGCCAGGTGCAGAGGAGTGTCCTCGGTGTGCACGGTGGCCTTGTCCGCCACCCCCACGCGCTGGTGGTCCTCGTCCAGCAGCACCACGAACTCACGCTGGGGCCCGCCCTCGGCCGCCGCCGGTACCGTTGTCTGCTGGCTCACGGAACTCTCCCTACCCGCGGCCCCGGGGCCGCGCAAACGATTCTCCTGCCTTCTATGGTCGCCCGTACCGTACATCGGTCCGTACCGGACGGGGGCGGGAACGGGAGAGACAGTCCGGTGCCGAAGTGCGCATAGTGTTCCTCATGGCCCACGAAGGCGGCCATCGGGACAGCGGCGGGATGCAGTGGTGACGGAAACGGTGACGCGTAGGACGGTCGACGGGATCGACCCGGAGAAGCTTCGGGTGTGCTTGGAGGTGCTCGCAGAGGCGGAGGAGCTGCCCGGCGACCACGAGGACTCCAAGACCTTGCAGCGGGCCACCGCCCGGGTCTTCAAGGCGCTCAAGGAGCGGCGGCGCAAGGAGCGCAGGGCCGCCCAGAAGGCCCACGACGAAGCGGTGTTCGCCGCCACAGCGACGGCTGCACCGGACCGGATCGACGACGAGACCAACGGTCGCGCGCTCACCAGCCGCGCCCTGGGTGCCGGTGAAGGCGCCGGAGACGGCGAACGGGGTGCCCAGCTCGCCGGGGTGCTGCGCAAGGCCCGGTCCTGCTACGTCTGTAAGACGAAGTACCGAGAGGTCGACGCCTTCTACCACCAGCTCTGCCCGGAGTGCGCCGCGTTCAACTGGCAGCGCCGCGAGGCCAGGACCGACCTGACCGGGCGCCGGGCCCTGCTCACCGGGGGCCGGGCCAAGATCGGCATGTACATCGCGCTGCGGCTGCTGCGCGACGGCGCCCACACCACGGTCACCACGCGTTTCCCCAACGACGCCGTACGCCGGTTCGCAGCGATGCCCGACAGCGACCAGTGGCTGCACCGGCTGCGGGTGGTCGGTATCGACCTGCGCGACCCCGGCCAGGTGGTGCGGCTGGCCGACTCGGTAGCCGACCAGGGGCCGCTGGACATCCTCATCAACAACGCCGCACAGACCGTCCGCCGCTCGCCCGGTTCCTACGCCCCGCTGATCGAGGCCGAAGCTCAGCCGCTCACCGGCGCGGGGCTGCCCGAGCCGCTGGTGCTCGGCGGGGTCCGTCCGCGGGAGCTGGCGGAGGCCGATGGGGCTGAAGTCGCCGAGGCCGCGCCGCACGAACTGACCCCCGAGATGCTCACGTCCCTGGCGCTGACCACAGGTTCCGCGCATCCGGACCGGGTCCGCGAGGGCGGAGCGATCGACGCCGGGGGACTGGTGCCGGACCTGGCCCCGGTGAACAGCTGGACCCAGCGGATCGGCCGGATCGATCCCGTCGAGATGCTGGAGGTGCAGCTGTGCAACGTGAGCGCGCCCTTCCTGCTGGTGGACCGGCTGCGCCCGGCGATGGCCGCCGCTCCCGCGCGGCGCACCTACATCGTCAACGTGTCCGCGATGGAGGGTGTGTTCGGCCGCGGTTACAAGGGCCCCGGGCACCCGCACACGAACATGGCGAAGAGCGCCCTGAACATGCTCACCCGGACCAGCGCCCAGGAGATGCTGGAGAGCGACGGCATCCTCATGACCAGCGTGGACACCGGTTGGATCACGGACGAACGTCCGCACCCGGACAAGGAGCGCTTGGCCGAGGAGGGGTTCCACGCCCCCTTGGACCTGGAGGACGGGGCCGCCCGCGTGTACGACCCCGTCGTCCGCGGCGAGCTCGGCGAGGACCTGCACGGCTGCTTCCTCAAGGACTACCGGCCCTCGAACTGGTAGCGCTTGGTCGCGACCACCCTTTCGACGGTGCCCGCGCGGCTGGTCTGCCGGTAGACCACGGTGAACCCCGCCGCCCACAAGGAAGGAAGGGTCCGGCGGCGCTGGTGGTCGGCGGGCCGCGAAAGCGCCACTGCCTCGAGCGCCGCCTGGAGGCCGCGAACGGCACGCCAGGGACTGGCGACGTGCCCCAAGAGGACGAGGTGGCCCCCGGTGCGCAGCACCCTGTAGGACTCTGCCAGGGCCGCGTCCGGGTCGGGGACGCCGCTCAGACCGAGCGTGCACACCACCGTGTCGAAGGCGGCGGACCGGAAGGGCAGGCGCTGCGCGTCCCCCTGCACCAGGAGCGTGTCCGGCCGCACCGACAGCGCGCGCCAACGGGCCCCGGCGAGCATGCCCCGGCTCAGGTCGAGTCCGCAGAGCCGGACCCGCGGATGGTAGTGGGGAAGGTTGAGACCGGTACCGACCGCGATCTCCAGCGTGTCCCCGACCGCCCATCCGCAGGCCCAAGCGCGGCCGTCATCGAGCATGAGCGTCTCGTAGACGCCGGCCTCGGTGTCGTATCGGGGTGCGTACGCGTCGTACTGGCTCCGCGACCGGGAGGTCTGGTCCTTGGCCATCGAATTCACCTCGCCCTGAAGTGTTCCCGGCTCAGGGTTCGAGGACCAGGCGGACCGGGGAACCGATCCGCTTCTCGAGGCGTTCGACCGCATCGGGTGCCTGTTCCAGGGGCAGGCTGTCGCTGATGGACCGCTTGAAGTCCAGCCGTTCCGCGCCGACCAGGTCGACCAGCTGCACCACGTGTTCGGGCTCGGAACCGTAGTGGCCGAGGATCTGCTGGCGCAGGTAGCTGAACCGGGTGCCGTCCTTCACTTCCAGCGGCCGGTTGGTCAGGCCCACCAGGACCAGGCGGCCGTGTTCGCCGAGGAGCTGAACGGCCTGCTCGCGCACGGCCGGTACCCCGGCGAAGTCGAAGGCGGCGTCCAGTCCGCGGCCGTGGGTGAGCTGGCCGATCCGGGTGAGGAAGTCCGGTGCGGTCGAGTCCAGGGCGACGTCGGCACCGAACTGGAGTGCGCGCTCGCGGGCGTGTGCGTCCGGGTCGGCGGCGATGATCGGGGCCGCGCCGACCAGCCTGAGCAGCTGGACCGCGTGCGCGCCCAACCCGCCCACGCCCCAGACGCACACCGCTTCGGCGGGACGCACGTCACCGGTCGCGGTCACGGCCGCCCAGGGGGTGGAAACGGCGTCGGGGATGATCGCTGCCTGGTCGAAGGGGAGTCCGTCGGGGAGGGGAACGAGGGTCTCTTCGCCGGCCAGCGCGTACTCCGCCCACCCGCCGTCGTAGTCGACACCCCTGGTGAGGACCTGTCCGTGCCGGTCGTGTTCACCGGCATGCAACGCCACCCGGTCGCCGACCCTCGCGTCGAGGACCTCCGGCCCCAGCTCCTCGACGACACCGGAGACCTCGTGCCCGAGGGTGACCGCGTCCCCCTTGAGGTGGAGCGGGGTCAGGGTGCCTTCGATGAGGTGGACGTCGGACAGGCAGACCCCCGCGGCCCGTACCCGGACGAGGACCTGGCCCCGGCCGGGGGTGGGCTTGGGGACGTCGGTGACCTCCAGGCTCCGGTCGCTGATGTTCAGCCGGGCCGCGCGCATGGTGGCCATAGGTCTTCCTCGCAGTCGTGTCGTGGGTGCCCTTTTCACCCCCGATCATCACGCTTCGTACCGGGGTGTGTACGTGGACGACACGGGCGATGCGGGTCAGAACCCGCTCACTTTTTCGTCAATCCGCTCGAGCGCTCAGGGGCGCGCTGCCGGACGTCAGTCCATGAGACCGCTCCGGTAGGCCCACGCGGCGACCTCCACCCTGTTGCGCGCACCCAGCTTCTCCTGGACCCGCGCCAGGTGCGTCTTGACCGTGCTCACAGTGACGTGCAGTTCCGCCGCCACTTCCGTGTTGGTGAGTCCGCGCGCGACCGTGCGCACGATGTCCGTCTCACGCGCGGTCAGGTCGCTCTCGACCGGACTCCGCCGGGGCGCCCGGCCGCCGGAGAAGTGCTTCAGCAGGCGCACGGTGATCCGCGGGGACACGAGGGCGTCGCCCCGGTCGGCCGACCGCACGGCCTCCACCAGCAGGGCCGGTCCCGCGTCCTTGAGCAGGAAGCCGACCGCGCCGCCGGTCAGCGCGGCGTGCACGTACTCGTCCAGGTCGAAGGTGGTCACCACGACCACCCGCATCGGGTCGGCGACCCCGGGGCCGACCAGGCGCCGGGTCGCCTCCAGCCCGTCGATCCCAGGCATCCGGATGTCCATGAGGATGACGTCCGGCAGCAGCTCCCCGGCGAGCCGGACCGCTTCGAGACCGTCTCCGGCCTCCCCGACGACCTCGATCCCGTCCTCCGCGTTGAGCATGTAACGGAAGCCCGTGCGGACCATCTGCTGGTCGTCGGCGAGCAGTACTCGAATCGTCACTCTGGTCCGTCCCCCTCGCGCGGTACGGGCAGGGTCGCCCGCACCGTCCAACCCTGCCCCATCCCGACGGGGCCCGCGGTCAGCTCGCCGCCGAGGAGCCGGGCCCGCTCGGCCATGCCCACCAGCCCGTGCCCGCCGCCCACGGGAAGTCCGCCGCCCCGGCCGTCGTCGTCCACCCGGACCAGCACACCGTCGTCCTCGGCGGACACGACCACGCTCACCCGGGTGGCGCCGCGGGCGTACCGCAGCGCGTTGGTCACCGACTCCTGAGCGATCCGCAGTACCGCGGTGCCCACGGCCGGCGGAAGACCCGCCAGCCCTTCGCAGACGTGCACAGTCACCTCCGGCCGCCCCGGGGCGGCCGGGGACGCCAGCGCCGCCAGCCCTTCCGCGGGTGTCGGCGCCAGCGGGGCTTCCCCGGGCTGCCGCAGCCGGGAGACCATGCCCCGCATCGACTCCAGGGCGCGGGTGCCCGACTCCTCGATCTCGGGCAGGGCGTCCCGGACCGCCCCTGGGTCCCGGTCGGCGATGTGCCGAAGGGCCTGCGCCTGCACCACGATCCCGGTCACCTCGTGGGCTACCACGTCGTGCAGGTCACGGGCGATGGCCAGGCGCTCCTCCGACCGGACCCGCTCCACGCGCGCGCCGCGTTCGGCCCGCCTCCAGCGCAGGTACAGGCCTGGTGCCAGGCCTACCGCTACGACTGAAAGCGCGGTGGTCGGATCGAGGTTGAAGGGTTGGCGGAGGTAGTCGGAGTAGGCGGCGAGGAAGACCAGGGCGGTTACCACCGCGATGTGCCAGGCGCGGCAGCGCAAAGCGGTCAGCGCCAGGACGATGAGCAGGGTGACGGCCTCGGCCATCGTGATGGGGTAGCCGAAGATCCCCTTGGGTAGCGGCCACAGCAGTGCGGACACCGTCATGACCGACACCGGCGCGGCGACCCCCGCGGCCAGGGTTGCCCTGGCGCCGGCCCAGGGCGGGCTGACCAGGGTCACGAGGAGTACGCAGACCGCTCCGGAGACGCTCGCCGCGAAGTCCATCGGGGAGGTCGGCGGGCCGGGCCAGCCCTCGATACGCGGGATCTCCAGCGCGGTCCGCAGATCGAGTGACCACTGCAGGAGTACCACCGCCGACAGGACCACGGCCGCCAGGTACTGCAGCGCAAGGGACCTTCGTTCGATGGAAGCGAAGAGCCTGCTCAGCGCGGTCGTATGTGTCATGCGGCAAGGCTAGGCCGATACGTGGGGGCCGGGCATCGGTCAATCGGCCGACCCGCGGAGCACCTCCGCGGTGGCCGGGTCGGCGGGCAGGAAGGTCTCGATGGCGAGCCCTGCGACCGTCACGTCCACGGCGGTTCCGAAGGTGGCGACGGTACTCAGGAGGGAGAGGTCTCCCTGGGAGGTCCGCAGCCGCAACGGCACGGCCAGCTCCGTCGGCTCTGCCGCGAGGTCGTCCCCGCGGGGATCCGGGGCAGGGTAGTCGGACAGCTCTCGGAGCAGAGCGCGCAGGTCGCCTTCTCCGGTCCACTCCGCTTCGCGCCGCAGCCGGTCCAGCAGATGCGCCCGCCAACGGCCGAAGTTGAGCACGCGTGGCGCCATGCCGTCGGGGTGCAGTGCCACCCGCAACACATTGACCGGAGCGGTGAGGAGTTCCGCCGAGACCCCTTCGAGGAGGAGCGGTACGGCGGCGTTGGCCTCGAGAAGGTCCCAGTCCGAGTCGAGCACCACGGCAGGGTAGGGCTCGTGGCCGGTGAGGATCGCGCGGACGGTGGTGAGCAGCGACTCCAGGCCGGGACCGTCCGGCGGGGTCTCAGGGAACTCGGGTGCGTACCCGGCGGCGAGCAGGAGCCGGTTGCGCTCCCGTAGGGGTACCTGGAGCGTCTCGCAGAGCCGGAGGACCATCTCCCGGCTCGGTTGGGACCTGCCGGTCTCCACGAAGCTCAGGTGCCGCGTGGAGATGTCGGCCTCCAGGGACAGGGCCAGCTGGCTGAACCGGCGCCTGCCCCGCCACTCGCGGAGCAGGTCACCGACCGGACGCGACCGTTGGCCCCCCGGCGCGGCGGGCCCCGGCCGCGCCCCGCCCGGCCGCGCCCCGCCCGGCCGGGTACTGCCCGACCGTGCGCTGCCCGGTGGCGTGTTGGTCACGCGGCCCTCCTTGTGCTCCCTCGCAGGGTCAGGACCTCCGCGACGGTGATACCCGCGACCGCGACGGCCTGCGCCAGGACGAAGGCTACGCCCCAGAGGGAGGGCGCGAACAGGGCGACGACCGCGAACGAACCCAGGATCCACAGGACGTTGACCGCCACCACCGTGTGCACCGAGCCGTGCCGGACGGTCCCGGTGGCCGACGTCCACCAGAGGAACGCCGCGAACGCCAGCAGGAACAAGCCCGCGGCGACGAGCAGGGCTGCGGGCAGACCCAGAACCGCGGACAGCGGGGCCGCGCCGGGCAGGAGCACCAGTCCGCAGACGGCGCAGGCCAGGGAGTCCAGACGTAGGGACAGGCGGAGCGGACGGTCGGTCGCGGGCACGGAGAGTGTGCTGGCCATGGGAGCCTCCAGGATGCTGTCGGCCGTGGTCGGCCGGGTGAGGCACAACTGTCGCCCGGCAGGGGGAGCGGCGTCGATGACGTCGGAGGTAACGGCGGCGGCCCGAGAGAGCTGTTGGAGGGTCCGGGGCTGGCCGGGCGGTGAGGGTGCGGCGGCGGGGTCGGCCGAAAGGCTGAACCGGGAGGGGAGGCGTTTCGGCTGTTCGGGCGATGTGCGGGAGGGGGAGCGCTGGCCAAGCTTGGGGCCTATCCACGGAGAGGACCCTTGATGAAAGCTGTGAACCCGTCCGCCACCGTGCCGTCCGATGAGGTCGGACCGGCTGCTGCCTCCGCCGACGGCGGGGCCGCCGTGAACGCCGATGGTCCCGCCAGGAGGATCGCGTTCCTGGACGCGGCACGCGCACTGGCGATGGTCGGCGTGGTCATGATGAACGCGCACACCATCGTCTTCGCCGCAGAACGGCTCGGCGAGCGCGATCAGAGCGCTGTGGCCTCGGCCGTGGACGCCGTGCTGGGCCTCCTGATGGCGGGGAAGGCGCGGGCCATGCTCATGGTGCTGCTCGGGGTCGGCGCCGCCCTCGCCTGGCGGGCGGCGGAACGGCGCGGAGGGAGGCCGATGGCCCTCATGCTGCGCCGCTACGCGGTCCTCGGCGTGCTGTTCGGGGTGCCGCACCTGCTCGTGTTCCCCGGCGACATCCTCACCCACTACGCGCTCACCGCGCTGGTGCTCGCCCCGCTGATGCCGTTCCTGCTGGGCGGAGCGGGGCGTGCGTTCTGGTTCGCGGTCGCCGCATTCTCGGCCGCGCCGTTCCTCGAGTACCTCGCGGGCACGGTAGGGCCGCGGACCGAAGGGGACGTCCTGGTCACCTTGGTGCCGCAGACCCTGGGTTTCTTCTGCGTCGGCCTGTGGCTCGCCCACCGGCCCGAACTCGCTCCGGAGACCGCCGGCGACCCCTCCTGGCTCCCGCTCCGGATGGTGTGGACCGGCCTGGTCGGTCAGGTGCTCGGCCTGGCCGTCCTCTACGGCTCCGACCTGCTCTTCCCCATGGAAACGGATGCCGCCGGCGCCCCTGTGCACCTCACCTCCGAGGGCATGCCGGTGGTCGCGCCGGGGGCCGAGATGATGGTGTCCTTCTCGGGCACGCTGACCGGTCTGGGCGGCGCCCTGTTCTTCTTGGGGCTCGTGTGGTGGCTGGTCCGCCGGAACGGGCCGGCCTCCCGTGCGCTGGGCGCCCTGGCCCCGCTGGGTCGCATGACGCTCAGCGTCTACCTCGGCAGTACTGCCGTGTTCCTGCTAACCATGAAGCCGTTCGAGGGGGAGATCCCGCTCATGGCGCAGTACGGGATCGGTGTCGCCTACTTCGTGCTGGTGTTCTTCCTCGCCCGCTGGTGGCTGCGCGCGTTCCGGCTGGGCCCGCTGGAGTGGGTGTGGCGGCGCCTCACCCACCTGCGCCCCATGCCGATGCGGCGCGGCGAAGGCGTACACGCGGCCTGACCGGTGCCGGTTCTGGTCGGGGCCGGGCCTATCCTCCCGCCACCGAGGGGAGCAGGCGTACATCGGCCCCGTCGCGGACGTGTGCGTCCAAGCCGCCGACGGCCCGGCACTCGTCCTCGTCCACGAACACGTTGACGTACCGGCGGAGCTGGCCGCGCTCGTCCCGGATCCGCCGGTCCAGACCCGGGTGCCGGGCGGCCAGGGTGTCCAGCACACCGCGCAGCGCGCTGTCGTCGGGGACCTCCAGCGGTACGTGGGAGGCCCCGTCGGCGTCGGCCCGCAGCACGCTGGTCAGGTGTACGGTCACCCGCACTTCACACCTCCGCCGCTCGGATGCACAGCACGTCGGGCAGGTGAGCGGCCACCCGGTGCCAGCGCTCTCCGTCGTCGGCGGCGGCGTAGACGTCGCCCGAGCGCGTACCGAAGTAGAAACCGGGGACGTCCGCGCCGTCGGTGCAGGCACCGTCGCGCAGCACGATTCCGAAGTACGGCTCCTCCGGCAGGCCCTTGTTGACCGAACGCCAGGCCTTCCCCCCGTCGTCGGTACGGTAGGCGCTCAGCCGGTGCCCGGGTGGGAAATGCACTTCCTGGCTGACCACGGGGAAGTTGAGCGCGGACTCGGGCCGGTGCGGGTGTGCGACCACCGCGAAGCCGAAGTCGGTGGGCAGCCCTTCCTCGATCCGGCTCCACCCGTCGGCGGCCGGGGCGTCGCTGCGGTACACGCCGTGGTGGTTCTGCGCGTAGAACGAGCCGTCCGGGGCGGCCGCGACCTTGTGCACGCACTGGCCGTACTCGGGTTCCTCGTCCGGCAGGAAGCCCGCGGAGATGCCCCGGTTAGCCGGTGCCCAACTGGCCCCGCCGTCCCCGGTCTGGTAGACACCCCCCGTGGACATGGCCACGGTGATAGCCTCCGGCGACCGCTGGCCGGTACCGAGCGTTCCCGGCAGGACGGTGTGGATCGCCGCGCCCCCGGCCCCGGGGAACCAGTTGGTCCGGTGAGGGTGGTCCCACAGCGCCCGGACCAGTTCGAAGCTGGTGCCGCCGTCGGAGGACCGGAACAGGGCGTGCGGCTCCACCCCCGCGTAGACCGTGTCCGGGGTGGCCCCGAAGGCGAACTGCCAGGCACGCGCGAGCGAGGTGTCGGTGTCCTCGGGGAAGGCGATGGGTGCGGTCTCCGGTTCGGTCCAGGTCGCGCCGAGGTCGTCGCTGTGCCAGACGCTGGGTCCGAAGTGCCAGCTCTCCGTTCCGGCGAGCAGGCGACCGGTGTGCGGGTTGATCCCGACGGAGTAGACGGGGCTCATCCCCGCATCGTTTTCTTCGTCGAGTCGGTGCGGACCGTGCACCTTCCACCCACGCCGATCCTCGCTGTGGGCGGTGAACAGCCCCTTGCGCGTGCCTATGACCAGGATATATGCCATGACGAGCCCCAAGTTGTGATGTGGGTCTCCACTGTGGCACAGGGGGGTGACATTCGGGAGGGTGCGCGCGGAAGGCGCCTGCGGAGGGGTGCGGCGAGTGGCCCTCGCGGCCCGTGGGCGCGGCTTTCGGATACCTCGGATAACGAACAGTTAGGAACCTGAACGATTTGCTGGGAGTGCAAATTCGCCTCCCGCGGGAAATGGTGGGCCCGTTGGAGGGATAACTTCCGTGAGGAGGGAACTCTTTCCTGGCAAGGGTTCAGCCGGTAAGGGGAAGGCGGTTGCGAGTACCAGACCTCTTTGCAATAAAATCCCGGGCCAACCGGTGTTTGCCCGAAGCTCCCCCAGGCCTCGGGTGCCGGATACAATCCGTCATCAAGCCCGGACGACTTCCCGCATCCTCGGCTTCTCGGTCCGTTTCAGGACCACCGTCCCTATGGTCGGTCCCGCGTACCAAAGAGAACCGAGTTCCCACTCGATAGGGTCGCCTCATGCACCACCCCCCGGACACGCTCCACGCTCGCAAACGTCGTAAGGCGCGGGCCACGATCGTGTCGGCCGCCTTCCAGCTCTTCGCCGAACACGGATTCGACAACGTCACTGTCGCCGCCATCGCCGAACGCGCCGAGGTCGGCCGCACCACGTTCTTCCGGTACTTCGGTGACAAACAACAGGTGCTGTTCGCCGACGACAGCGCGGAGGCGGACCGCATGTGCGCCTACGTGCGCGACAAGGCGGACCGGCCCCTGGGCGACGACCTCGGGGCGGCCCTCACCCTGCTGCGTGAGGCCAGCGCCGTCACCAGGCCGTACGCCTCCCTGTCACCCGCTCACTCCGCAGTGCTCGTGCGGCTGCTCAAGGAGAGCGTCGACCTGAGATCGCGCTACCTGCTCACCCGGCAGCAGCGCGCGCTCCGGCTCGCCGCGGCGCTGACCGAGGCCGGGGCGACCGAGACCGTCGCGGTCCTGGCCGCCCACGCCGCGATGGCCTGTGAACTCAGCGCGATGCGCCTCGCGGAGAGCCCTGAGGCCTTCCCGGTCCGCATGGACGAGGCCCACGGGAAACTGCGCACCCTCGGGGCCTGAGACGGCACGCCCTCGGGACCTGAGGGCGCCGCCGCGCCGACGGTGCAGGGTCGGCGGGGGTCAGATGTCGTTCTCCCGCACCAGGCGGGTGAGCTGGCGGCCGAAGAACACCACCACCGTCAGGCTGACCGCGCTCACCAGGACGTAGGGGGCACGGAGGGCGTCCGTCTGCCCCAGCGTCGGCGCCAAGGACGACACCAGGACACCGCCGACCGCCATGCCCACGGCGCTCATACCGACGCTGACCGTGCGCATGGCGGCGTTCACCCGCCCGAGCAGGTGGTCCGGGGTGATGCGCTGGCGGATCGAGGTCATCGCGATCGCGTAGCCCAGCACCAGTCCGCCGGAGAGGAAGTACACCCCGGCCACGACCGCGGTGAGCGGGAACAGCGCCACCACCAGGTACAGCAGTCCGCTGACGGCCAAGCAGAGCACCGGCAGGGTGCCGTGCGGCAGGGCGGAACGCAGCCAGGAGACCAGCTGCCCGCCCACGATGCCGCCGATCGCGGCGAAGGCCATGAGCAGGCCGAACCCGGCTGAGCCCAAGCCCAGGGTGTCGCGCACGAACAGGACCTGGGTGGAGAGCAGGGTCGCGTAGGCGGTGTTGATGAAGACCGCGATGACCGCCACCGCGCGCAGCAGGGGCTGGTTCCACAGGGCCCGCACACCTTCGGCCACGTCTTCCCACACCCCGCGGAGCCCGCGCGGCGCCGCCGCCGGGGCCTCGGACGACGGGGCGGTTGTGGCGGGTAAGGTCGCCCGGACCCTGAGCAGGGCCACCACTGACACCAGCAGCGCGGCGGTGTTGAACAGGAACGGCGTGAACAGGCCCAGCGCCAGCACGAAACCGCCCAGCGGACGCCCGGCGAACTCCTGCGCCACGATCGCCCCGGACCGGATGTGCCCGTTGGCCCGTTCCAGACGCTCCTTGGGGACCAGCGCCGTCACCGTGGTCTCGGCGGCGGTGTCGTAACAGACCTCCAAGACGCCGAACGCGAACGCGAAGGCCGCCAGCAGGGGGACCGAGTGCCAGCCGGAGAACACGACCAGCGCGAGGAGCAGCCACAGCAGCATACGCAGGGTGTTCGCGGAGACCATCAGCGTGAACCGGGGGACCCGGTCGATCAGCACCCCGACGGGCAGGGCCAGGAAGAGCCAGGGCAGCCGCCCGGCGGTCGCGACCGCCGCCACCAGGGCCGCGTTGTCGGGCGCGAGCGAGGAGGCGAGCCAGGGCATGGCGATCATCGCCACGCCGTCACTCAGGTTCGAGGCCAGGGAGGCGGACCAGAAGGCCCAGAACCGGCCACCGAGCGGCGCCGTCGACGCCCGGGTCGTGGAGTCGGACATGGGGGCAACACCGACCTTTCGCGCCCCGCGCCGGAACCCCGGTCCGGTCCCGATCGGAGCACCGGAACGCCCAGCCAGGCTAAGCGGCGGCCGATGGCGGACCGTGACCGGCATAGGACAACCCGTTCCGACCTGCGGGGGTGGTCGGGAGCGCCGTTCTCGGCCAGGATGGGGCGCTGTGAGCGGCACACACAACACCTCCCACGGCGACAACCACGGCACCCAGGTGCAGATCGGGTCGGTGGCCGGCTCGGTGAGCATCCACCAGAGTGAGCCCCGTACGGTCCGGCTCCTTCCGCAGCGCGAGACCAGCGCCTTCCAGAACCGGAGCGGGGAACTGGCCCAGCTCGACACCCTCTTCGAACGTGCGAAGGAGGGCACGGGGAGCTGGCTGTGGAGCCTGGTCGGAGAGGCGGCGGTCGGCAAGACCACGCTCGCCCTCACCTGGATCATCCTCAACCGGCACCGTTTCGGTCACGCCCAGATCGCCATGGCCTGCGGCGGAGACCCCGGTGCGGGGCGGGGCAGGGGCGTCGAGCAGGTGTGCGACGAGTACTTCCACGCCGCCGGTGTCGATCCGACGCGCCGGGGTTCGACAGCCTGGAGGGCAAGCTCAGCCTCTTCCGGCAGCACACCGAGGGAAGGCCCGTGGTCGTGCTGCTGGACGACGTCCGCTCGGCCGCGCAGGTCGAACCGTTCCTGTCCGACCTGCCCGGGACGGTCGTGATCACCACCAGCCGCGAACCGGTCCGAGGGCTGGGCATGCGGCTCCCGACCACGGTGCGGGTCGGGCCGCTGGAGGACGGGGCCGTCGCGGCGCTGTTCCACGACATCCTCGGCCCCGAGCGCTTCGCCGACGATCCGGACTCCTTCGACCGGCTGGTCCGACTGTGCGCGGGGATCCCTCTGATCGCCGGTCACTCTGCCGCCCTGCTGTGCGACGAGCCGGGCCTGTCCGCCGGGGAGCTGGTCGCGCGTATGGAGGAGTGCGGCCGGCTCGCCTATCTGGACGAGGCCTCCGAGGTCTCCACCCGGCCCATCGCGGTCTTCGACGCGTTCTACCGGGAACTCGACGAGCACGCCGCCCTGCTGTACCGCGCGCTGGGCCTGCATCCCACCCGTGACTTCGACCGGTGGCTGGCCCGGTCCGTCTTCGGCCAGAACTCGGACCGAGGCGACGGGGCGCTGGACCGCCTCCTGAAGCGCAGCCTGGTCAAGACCGACTGGGCGGGCCGGTACGTGATGGAGGATCTCACCTACGAGCACGCGACGTGGGTCGCCACCGCGAAGAGCTCTCCGGAGGAACGCCGCCGCCTCCTGCGGGGTATCGCCGACTACTACCTGTACGGCGCGGTGGCGGCCGACACGGTCCGCACCCAGCGCTGGAAGCTCGGTCCCCTGTACGGGAAAGCCGCCCCTTGCTCGTTGCCGGACTTCGCCGCGGCCGCGAAACAGGTCCGGCAGGACGACAGGCTTCCCGACCGCCTCGAACCCTGGTTGGTCCGGCGCCGTGAGATCCGTGAACGCAGCGCCGAGTTCGTGCCCGGCCGGATGGAACGCGATCCGACCCCCGACGAGTGGTTCGAGGCCAACCTGGACGCGATCATCGCCTGCGTGGAGCGGTCCGGCCGGGTGTGGGACGGGTGCCTGCCCGATCCCGGCTACGCCTGGCAGGTGGCCGAGGCAACCAACGGCTACTTCACCGCGCACGGCCGGACCGACGAGCGCGTGGCCCTGCTCGCCTTGGCTGTCCGCGATGCCGAGGCCAGCGGGAGCGCCGACGCCGTGGCCCGGATCCGGGGGCAGTGGGGCGAGGCGATGCTCGGGCGGGGCCGACTGGCCGAGGCCAGGCAGCAGCTCGATCTCTCCCTGGAAGCCGCTGAGCACGAGCGGGCCGACCCGAGAGGCAGGGGCGCGGCCCTGGAGTGGCTCGGCATCCTGGAACGCCGTGAGGGTCACCGGGAAGCCGCGGAACGTCGGCTCGAGGAGTCGTTTCCCTACCTCGACCACACTCGCGCCCGGCCGTCAGCCCTCCACCACATGCACATGGGGGACACGGCACTGCTGGGCGGTGACCAGGAGGCGGCCCTCGACCGGTACGCGAGTTCGCTCCGGCTGTTCCGCGAGCACGCCGAGGCGGAAGGGCCCGACCACGCCAACGAGGGCAAGCTGCTGGTGAGCCAGGCCCGCATCCTGGCCGAGGAGCACCCCGGCCAGGCCGTCGCGCTGCTGGGGGAGGCCCTGGACCGCTTCGTCGCGGCCAACCGCGCCTACCAGGTCGGCAAGGTCCTGGAGACCCTGGGCGACCTCGGGGACAGCCCAGGGGGGCGGTGGACCACGGCGGCCGAGGTGTACGAGCTCGTCGGCGCGACCGGAGCCGCCAAGCGCGTCCGGGAGAAGCTCACCGGGCTGGAGCGGGCATAGCGTCGGGGCCGGGCACGAAGCTCCGGCCCCGGTATTGCTGGAACGGGGTCAGGCGAAGAGTTCGTCGGTGGTCTCGGCCTTGATGGCCCGGCCGAACCAGGTGTCGAGCTGCTCCAGGTCGGTGCATTCCTCGATGCGCCGACGCGCGGAGGTGTCGACCGGGACCCCGTGCACCACTAGAAGGCGGAGGATGTCCTCGCGCTTGGCCTTGGCGAGCCCTGCCTCCAGGCCTTCTTCGCGCCCTTCCTCTCGGCCTTCCTCACGGCCTTCTGCGAGGCCCTGGGCACGGCCCTCCTCGCGGCCCTGCCCGACGTACTTGCGGGCGAAGTCGCTCTGCCACTCGTAGGTTCCGGTTGCCATGAGTTCCTCCCACATCAGTCGAGCCGCAGCGCTGAGCTTGGACTCTATGAAGTCATAGTAGATGAGCCGCGTGTGTTCGGGCAGGTCGTCCAGCGCCGTTTCGGCGGCCTTGAGTACCGCTGGGTTTTCCCCATGTGCCGCTGCTGAGAGCACCGCCAGCTCCGGGAGGCGCTTCGCCCGGTCGATGTCGTCGACGACCGGTGTGTTGCTGGGCCCAAGGATCGCGGGCCTGAGCAAGGCTCCTCCGGTCTCCACCTCGATGGGGGTGCGTGCCCACCGCTCGGTGTGGCTGTCCGGGCACACGACCATCAGCCGAACCGGGCAGCGCAGCTCCTCTCTGACGGTGGCGAGGTACAGCGGCCAGGTATAGGGCTTGTCCCTCGTCCACGCCCTGCTGGACCTCGGTGAGGATGGCCAGCACTTTGGCGCCGTCGCGGTCGTAGAGCACGACGACCTTGTCCGACTTGAAGGCTTGGGGTTTGAGTTTGGTGTGGTCGCCACAGCCGATCTCCGCGCGGGCGAAGTCGGGCACGGGGAAACCGATCGTGTCACTCAGCATCAGAGGTGCCAGCTCGGGCTGGTTCTGGAACAGCCGTACTTGCAGCTCGTGGTCGAATCCGGGCATGGCATGAAACTACAGAGCGTGGTCGCGTGATGTCGGTGGAATCCGGAAATCAGCGGGTGCAGACCTCGAAGGGGACGGTGAGTGTGCGCTCCGGGGAGATCCGGATCCTCAGCGGGCTGCGGGCCGCGAGCGCCGCCGGGGTGGTCGGGTGGTCAGCCGTGACGAGGCGTTCGGCGAGGACGCACACGGCCAGGTGGTCGTCGTCGAGGGAGTTTTCGAAAGCAACCCGGAGCAGCGCCCCTTCGCGGGTGCGCAGGCGGGCGCCCGCGGGGGAGTGCACGACGGTGAGCCTCGCGCCGGGCCGGTGGGCGAACACGGTGTCGGACCACAGTTCCTCGTCGGCGGGGAGGCCCTCCTCCGCGACGGTGAAGGCGTCGGCGGCCCCGGCGAGGCGGTGGTCGAGTTCGGCGTCGGACACGACCAGGATCCCGGGGCCGTCAGTGTTCGCGGCGGCGGGAACCCTGTGGACGGCGAGGGAGTCCTGCATCGGGGTGACGTCGACCCACAGGGAGGCGGCCCCGAGGCTCTGGACCCTCGGCGGCGGCACAGCGAGGAGCGCGGGGGTGCGCGCGGGCGGATCGACCCCCATGATCCGGTAGGCCTCGGCGCGGATGAGGTCGAGCGACTGCTCGGGCGCGGAACTGACCCAGGCGCGGGCGGTCTCGTGCGTGTGGTCGCGGAGCTTCTCTGCCTGGTGGAACTGGGGCGGGAACGGTGCGTGGGGGTCGAAGGGCTGGGCTGCGTCATAGAGGCGGCCGAGCGCGGAGTCGGGGTCGACGGCGTCGCGGCCGCCGGGGGAGAGCAGGACCGGGCGGCCGAGGGCGGCGGCGTAGACGCTGACGGAGCCGTGGTCGGAGAGGACGAGGTCGGCGGCGGTGACGGCGGCGCGCCAGCCCTCGTCGGGCGGGATCAGGAGGAGGCCGGAGCGGAGGGCTTCGTCGAGCCACGCCTCGATCTGGCGCTCACTGTGCGAGGACCAGACATTGGGGTGCAGGACGAGCGCGAGGCGGTATTCGTCGTACGGGAGTCGGGCGAGGAGCCGTGGTACGAGCGAGGGGTGGGACCCGAAGAGGGAATCGGTTTTCCAGGTGGAATTGACGGTGATGAGCTTCTGTCCGGGGCGCAGGCCGAGATGGTCGCGGTAGTTGAGCCGCCGCGGTGCGCTGGCGAGTAGCCGGTCGTAGCAGGGGTCACCGGCGAGAAAGGCGAGGGGGAGGGCGTCGGGGCAGCCTTGGCGGAGCCGGTCGAACTGTTCGTTGTGTGAGAGCGCGATGGCTGAAGGGACCAGGCGCCCTTCGTGTTTGAGGGTCCCGTCGGAAAGCCCGAAGACTTCCTGCTTCCTGCTTCCTGCTTCCTGCTTCCTGCTTCCTGCTTCCTGCTTCCTGCTTCCTGCTTCCTGCTTCCTGCTTCCTGCTTCCTGCTTCCACCTCTTATTATATCCGTTGCCGTGGGGAATTCTCAGGATCGGGGAATTTATCTCGTGCAGATTATCGCCGAGGCTGGCGGTGACGACGAGGTCGAATTCCCTTTTCCGGGCCTGGTCCCAGGGGAGGTGGCGGACGCCGTTCTCCCGGATGTACTCCTGGACGCCGTTGGCGAAGACGGCACCGCTGGTTTGGGCGCAGTAGAGCTGGACGCGGGGGTCGTGGAGCGCGGGAAGGATGTCGGCGATGCGGGTGGCGGCGGTAACGCTGTGGATCACGAGGAGTACGCGCAGGCTGGTGTCGACGGTTCGCCACTCGGGGGTCAGGGCGAGGATCCGGTCGGCTGTGCGGGGAGGCTCCTTGGCGGTCACAAGTCGCAGAGCCTACTGGGGGTGTCGCCCATCCGGCAAAGAGTCGGGTATGTCCGTTCGCGGTGGTGTCGCAGCTGGCGCTGTCCTCCGCAGTGTCCTTGGCCTGCGGCTCCGCGTCCGCGCGTGATCCAAGGGGCCCCGGGTCTAGATTTAGTAGGACGTCCAACTATATGGTGAAGGGGCCGCGGAGCGGGGAAGCTGGTGCGAATCCAGCACGGTCCCGCCACTGTGACCGGGGGGAACGCCCGGGAGTCAGGTCACCGCTCGCGGCCCGAGAATTCGTGTGATCCACGAGGATGGAGCGAACACGCATGGTCAGCGAGCTGACGCATTTCGTGCATGGCAGGAACGTCCCGGGCCGGTCTGGTCTCTTCGGCGACGTCTACGACCCCAACACCGGTCAGGTGCAGGCACGCGTCCCCCTGGCGGACCGGGCGGAGACCGAACAGGTCATCGCCGACGCCGAGGCGGCGCAGATCGAGTGGGGTTCCTGGAGTGCCCAGCGCAGGGCCCGGGTCCTGCTGCGCTTCCTGCAGCTGGTCGAGCCGGAGCGGGAGTCCATCGCTCGGGCCCTGTCCGCCGAGCACGGCAAGACCGTCGCCGACGCGCACGGCGACCTCCAGCGGGGTCTGGAGGTGGTCGAGTTCGCCGCCGGCATCCCGCACCTGGCCAAGGGCGAGTTCTCCGACAACGCGGGCGCCGGGATCGACGTGCACTCCCTGCGCCAGCCCCTCGGCGTGGTCGCGGGCATCACCCCGTTCAACTTCCCGGCGATGATCCCGCTCTGGAAGGTCGCACCCGCGCTGGCCTGCGGGAACGCCTTCATTCTCAAGCCCTCCGAACGCGACCCCTCGGTGCCGCTCCGGCTGGCCGAACTGTTCCTGGAGGCCGGGCTGCCCCCGGGTGTGCTCAACGTCGTCAACGGCGGCAAGGAGACCGTGGACACCCTGCTCACCGACCCCCGCGTGGCCGCGGTGGGCTTCGTGGGCTCCACCCCGATCGCCGAGCACGTCTACTCCACCGCCACCGCGCACGGCAAGCGCGCCCAGTGCTTCGGCGGGGCCAAGAACCACATGGTCGTCATGCCCGACGCGGATCTCGACCAGGTCGCCGACGCCCTCATCGGCGCCGGCTACGGCTCGGCGGGCGAGCGCTGCATGGCCATCTCCGTCGCGGTTCCGGTGGGCGATAAGACCGCGGACGCCCTCGTCGCCAAGCTCACCGAGCGCATTTCCGACCTGACGGTCGGCACCTCCGACGACCCCGACGCCGACTTCGGCCCGCTCGTGTCCAAGGAAGCCTTGGAGAAGGTCGACTCCTACGTGGGGCTGGGCGTCGAAGAGGGCGCCGAACTGGTGGTCGACGGCCGCGGCCACAAGGTCAAGGGCAACGAGGACGGCTTCTTCACCGGGGCCTCCCTCTTCGACCGCGTCACCCCGGACATGCGGATCTACCAGGAGGAGATCTTCGGCCCGGTGCTGTGCGTGGTGCGCGCCGCCGACTACGCGGAGGCCCTGCGTCTGCCCAGCGAGCACGAGTACGGCAACGGCGTCTCCATCTTCACCCGGGACGGTGACACGGCGCGCGACTTCTCACAGCGGGTCGACACCGGCATGGTCGGCGTGAACGTGCCCATCCCGGTGCCCGTCGCTTACCACACCTTCGGCGGCTGGAAGCGCTCCGGATTCGGCGACCTCAACCAGCACGGGCCCGACTCCATCCGCTTCTACACCCGCACCAAGACCGTCACTTCGCGCTGGCCCTCCGGGGTCAAGGAGGGCGCGGAGTTCACCATCCCGGTCGTCCGGTGACCCCCGCGACCACGGACGAACAGCGCGCGCTGGCCGAGACCGCGCGCGGGTTCGCCGACGAACACCTCGCGCCCTTCGCCGTCGAGTGGGACCAGAACAAGCACTTCCCGGTCGATGTGCTCCGCAAGGCAGCCGAACTCGGTATGGGCGGACTCTACGTCTCCGAGGAATCCGGCGGCACCGGTCTGACCAGACACGACGGCGCCGTGGCCTTCGAGGCCCTGGCCACCGGCTGCCCGTCCGTCGCCGGCTACCTGTCCATCCACAACATGGTCGCCTGGATGGTGGACCGCTACGGCGACGACGACCAGAAGGCCCGCTGGCTGCCCGGCCTGTGCTCCATGGAGACCCTGGGCAGCTACTGCCTCACCGAACCGGGGGCCGGGTCCGACGCCGCCGCGCTCAGCACCCGCGCGGTCCGCGACGCCGGCGACTACGTCCTGACCGGGTCCAAGCAGTTCATCTCCGGGGCGGGAGCCTCCGAGGTGTACGTGGTGATGGCCCGCACCGGCGGCGACGGCGCCGCGGGGATCTCCGCGTTCGTCGTCCACCGAGAGGACCCCGGGGTCTCCTTCGGCGCTGACGAGGCCAAGATGGGCTGGAACGCCCAGCCCACCCGCCAGGTCCTCATGGACGGGGTGCGCCTGACCGCCGACCGGCGCCTGGGCGCGGAGGGCGACGGCTTCCGCATCGCGATGAACGGGCTCAACGGCGGCCGCCTCGGTATCGCCGCCTGCTCACTCGGCGGGGCCCTCGCCGCATTGGAGGCCACGACCTCCTACCTTGGTAGCAGGGAGGCCTTCGGCGCCCCGCTGATCAACGCCCAGGCGCTCCAGTTCCGGCTCGCGGAGATGGCCACCGAACTGGAGGCCGCCCGCTCCCTGCTGCGGCGGGCCGCCGCAGCCCTGGACGAGGGCGAACCCGAGGCCGCGCACCTGTGCGCCATGGCCAAGCGGTTCGCCACGGAAGCCGGATTCACCGTCGCCGACCAAGCCCTCCAACTGCACGGGGGGTACGGCTACCTGACGGAGTACGGCATTGAGAAGATCGTGCGCGACCTGAGGGTCCACCGAATCCTGGAAGGGACCAACGAGATCATGAGTCTGATCATCGCCCGCGGACTGACCGGGGCCGCCTGATGCCGAACGATGCCAGCGCCCCCAAAGGGACCGCGGCGCCGCAGGACGACAAGGTCCTGTTCAGCGTCGGGAACGGGCTCGGGCACGCCACGCTCAACCGGCCCCGCACCATCAACGCGCTCGACCACGACATGGTCCGCGTCCTCGACGACGCCCTGACCCGCTGGGAGAGGGATGACGCGGTCTCGGTGGTGCTGCTCGACGGCGCAGGAGACCGGGGCCTGTGCGCGGGCGGCGACATCCGCGCCATCAGGGCCAGCGCCGTGGACGGAGACAGCCAGGCCGCTGACTTCTGGCGGGACGAGTACCACCTCAACGCCCGGATCGCCCGTTACGCCAAGCCCTACGTCGCCCTCATGGACGGCGTGGTCATGGGCGGCGGCGTCGGTGTGTCCGCGCACGGCGCAGTGCGCGTGGTCACTGAACGCTCTTCTGTGGGCCTGCCGGAGACCACCATCGGGTTCGTGCCCGACGTGGGCGGCACCTACCTGCTCTCGCGGGCGCCGGGCGAGACCGGGACCCACCTGGCGCTCACCGGCACCCCGATCGGTGCCGCGGACGCGCTCTACACCGGCATGGCCGACCACTTCGTGCCCTCCGACCGGCTGGAGGACCTGGTCGCCGCGATCGCCAAGGCCGCGCCGGAGGCCGACGTCGCCGGTGCGGTGGGCCGCTACGCCGAGATCGCCCCGGCCGGGAAGCTGGCGGACCAGCGGTCCTGGATCGACAGCTGCTACTCCTCCGACGACGCTGAGGAGATCGTGGCGCGGTTGCGCGCCCACGGCGACCCGGAGGCCGCCAAGGCCGCTGACCTGATCGAGAGCAAGTCGCCGACCTCGGTGAAGACCACCTTGGCGGCGCTGCGCCGCGCTCGCGGGCTCGGCACCCTGGAGGAGGTCCTGGAGCAGGAGTACCGGGTCTCCTGTGCCGCGCTGGCCTGGCCGGACCTCGCGGAGGGTATCCGGGCACAGGTCATCGACAAGGACCGCAACCCGCAGTGGTCCCCGGCCACTCTCGCGGAGGTCACCGGCGCCGACGTCGCCCGCGCCTTCGAACCGGTGCCGGACGGGCCGGTCGGTCTCGCGGATCCGCCCGGCTCCGAGCGGTCCGACACGCAGTCCGCCACCGGAGGTGCGCCATGACCGCGATCGCCTTTGTGGGCCTCGGCAACATGGGTGGTCCGATGGCCGCCAACCTGGCCGCCGCCGGACACTCCGTCACCGGGTTCGACCTGGTTCCCGAGGCCCTGGAACGGGCAGCCGAGTCCGGTGTGCTGGTGGCGGGCTCCGCGGCCGAGGCGGTGGCCGACGCCGACGTCGTCGTCACCATGCTGCCGAGCGGCCGCCACCTGCTCGCCGCCTACCAGGGTGCCGACGGTACGGGCGGTGCGGACGGCGGGCTGCTGACCGCGGCCCGGACCGGCACGCTGTTCATCGACTGCTCGACGGTGGACGTGGCCGACGCACGCTCCGCCAACACGGCCGCCGTCGCCGCCGGACACCGGTCCGTGGACGCACCCGTCTCCGGGGGTGTTGCGGGTGCCGAGGGCGGGACGCTCACCTTCATGGTGGGTGCGGACGAGCCCGATTTCCCCTCGGCGGAGCCGCTGCTGAGCGCGATGGGAAAGAAGGTCGTCCACTGCGGCGGCCCGGGCGGCGGCCAGGCGGCCAAGATCTGCAACAACATGGTCCTGGGCGCGTCGATGCTGGCGGTGAGCGAGGCGTTCGTGCTGGGGGAGCGGCTGGGACTGACCCACCAGGCGCTGTACGACGTGATGTCGACGGCCTCGGGGCAGTGCTGGTCGCTGACGTCCTACTGTCCGGTCCCGGGGCCGGTTCCCGCCAGCCCGGCCAATAACGACTACAAGCCGGGGTTCGCGGCCTCGCTGATGGCCAAGGACCTGGGTCTGGCCGCCAACGCCCTCGAACAGGCCGGTGTGGAGTCGCGGATCGGGAGCCGGGCGGCCGAGATCTACCGGGCCTTCGCCGACGAACTGGACGGTGAGCGGGACTTCTCCGCGATCGTTGAGGCCGTCCGCGAGCGTTCAGAGAAGCCGGTTGAACCGGCTTCGGAGTGAGCCGCTGAGGACCGCGGGATCCCGACTGGGAGGCCGACCCGCGGCACACACGGGCGCGCCCCGGGTGCCCCCGCTCCCATCCCGGTTCGGGGCTACCCGGGGCGCGCGCTTGTGGCGGCCGCCGTGCGGGGCCGGTCAGAAGGGGGTCAGGGTGATCTCCAGGCCGGAGGGTCCGTGGTCCTGGACGTAGGACGCGAAGTCCTCGACGTCGTCGAAGGCGAAGCCGTAGGCCTTGCCGTCCTCGGTGTGGTCGTGGAAGACGCCGGCGTAGCGGTTGGCGATGTCGGCCAGGTAGAACTCGGCCGGGTCGTTGGTGGGCTGGTCGGCGAAGTCCAGCAGGGTGGAGCGGTTGAGCGCGGCGCCGACGATCGCCGCCACCGGGCCGGTGATGCCGTCGTTGGGTGCGTCCAGGGCGCCGTCGCAGAAGAACACGTCGCGCGTACTGGGCTTGGCGATCGGGGAGACCCCGCCGTCGAACAGCAGCTCGTCGCCCTCCACCCGGCCGGTGAAGGTCCCGGCGTTGGTGGTGACGGTCAGGTCGGTGCCCGCGTAGTGCGACCACACCTCGTCTACGTAGGGGTCGTAGTAGTCGGTGGGGAAGATCCCGGCGTCGAGACCGTGGCCGGGGGCGATGATCCGGTCGTCGAACACCAGCGATGAGAAGTCCGGGTCGGCGGCGACCGTCTCGAAGATCGCGTCGCGCCCGCCGGGCAGGAGGAAGCCGGTGCTCTGGTCGTCGTCACCGGTCAGCCGGATCCCGATCGGCACGCTGAACTGGTCCACCATCGTGGTGTTGCAGAACATGCCGTCCTCGTTGTGGGTGAACTCCACCGAGTCGTGCAGGACGTCGAAGCTGTCGTCGTCCTCGACCCAGCCCGAGGGGAGCTGGAGGGCGGGGTTGCCGTCGCCGTCCTCGACGATCCGGATCCCCAGCTTGCCGCCGAGGGCGAAGTAGATCCGGCCGGACATGTACGGCACCGTCCAGTCATCGGGCAGGGAGTCCAGGGGGATCGAGTAGTCCGTGTACCCGTCGTCGGTGTTGTCGTCGACGCTGACCGGGTGGGGCGTGCCTTCGGCGTCGACCCAGCAGTGGACGTCGTCCACCAGGTCGGTGCCGACGACGTACAGGAGCACTTCGTCGTCGCCGTAGCGGCCGCTTTCGTTGGCCACGCTCACCGGGAGCGCTCCCAAGTTGGCCGTGCCGGAAACGGGGTTGGCAGTCTGGGGCCTGGTGGCGCAACCGGCTGCGCCGAGCAGTGGGACCCCGGCGGCGAGCGAGGCGCCGCCCAGGAAGAGCCTGCGATTGATCATGTAGGTGTTGCTCCTCAGTAGCGGGTTGAAGAGATGCACCAATAGAGCCAGGAGGCCGCATTCGCGTCAACGGGTTCGCAGGGTTGGTTTCTGAGGTGCCCGCGTTACCCGTGGTTATGGCGTTGTGTGTGATTCATGTCACATTGGTCGGCCGACCGTGTATTCCAGGAGCCTGATCCCGTGTGATTCGTGGTCCCCCGCGAGACTCAGTCCCGCTTCCTCGGCCAGCGCCGTCAGTGCCTCGCTGTCCCGTTCCCTGCCGTTGAAGTACGCCAGCATCCGCACGTCGAGTTCGGTGGTGCCCCCGCCGGCGTCGTACTCGGCGACCAGGACCGTGCCCTCCGGTCCGGCGGCCTCGGCGCAGCGGCGCAGGATGGCCCGGGCCGAGGCGTCGTCCCAGTCGTGCAGGATCCAGCACAGGAGGTACGCGTCCCCGTCCGCGGGCAGCGGGTCGAAGAAGCTGCCCTCGACCGCCGCGGCGCGGTCCGCCAGCCCGGCGACCCGAAAGTTCTCCCGGGCCTCCGCCACCGGGCCGGACAGGTCCACGACGGTCCCGCCCGTGCTCGGGAAGCGGTCCAGCAGCACGCGCAGCAGCGAACCGTCCCCGCCGCCCACGTCCACGACGTGCTCCAGCGCCTCCCACTCGTACATCCGGGCCAGCACGCGGGCCTGCGCCGCCATGCGCGAGCCCATGATCCCGCTGAACGAGGCGGACAGGGCCGGGTCGGCGGACAGGTCGTCCCAGAAGCCCGATCCCCCGAAGTGCAGCCCGTACGCGGTCTCCCCGGTGCGCAGCGCTTCGGCCAGCTGCGCCAAGCACAGGTCGGCCCGCCCGTGGGCGCTGTCCGCGGCGAACCAGTCCAGCCTCGAGTACGGGTGGTCCGAGCGCAGCGCGGCACCGGTCTCCGTGAGCGCGAAGCGGTCCCCGTCCCGGGTGAACAGCCCTTCGTGCACCAGGTGCCGCAGCACCCTGGCCAGTGCCTCGGGCCGGGCGTCCACCGCGAGGCCGAGCTCCTCGGCGGTGTGCGGCCCTTCGGCGAGCTGGTCGGCCACCCGCAGGGTCGCCACCGCACGGATCGCCATCGGCGTGACCAGGCTGGCCTTGCCCCACAGCCGCCCCGCGGCCTCCCGCTCCTCCTCCGAACCCTGCTCCCCGCTCATCGAACCCTCTCTCCGCTGTCCCGGTCGGCCCGGATTTCCCATCGCCGACGGATGTACCCCGTA
The DNA here is from genome assembly GCF_054777395.1 of Nocardiopsis oceani. Classification (NCBI taxonomy): domain Bacteria; kingdom Bacillati; phylum Actinomycetota; class Actinomycetes; order Streptosporangiales; family Nocardiopsidaceae; genus Nocardiopsis; species Nocardiopsis oceani. The sequence goes on along the minus strand of NZ_BAAHAR010000011.1, from coordinate 9,221 downwards.
ACCCCCTTCCCAAGAGCGGCAGGGTGTCTAGAGTCAGGGAAGCGTGGACCCGGGGGCGGGACATCAGGAGGCAGCCATGCCCGAGATCGACCTCAGCGACCTGACCCGGGGCGGTGACGGCTCGCCGGGCCTTCGGGCCTACCTGGCCCGCCCCGAGGGCGAGGGTCCGTGGCCAGGCGTGGTGGTGGCGCACGAGGCCTTCGGGGTCGACCGGGAGATGCGCCGCCACGCAGACCGCATGGCCCGCGCCGGGTACCTCACCGTTGTCCCCGACCTCTACAGCGAAGGCGGAATGCTGCGCTGCGTCCGCGGGGTCATGCGCGCCCTCAGCGCCGGGCACGGCCGGGCCTTCACGGACCTGCTCGCCGGTCGGGAGTGGCTGCGCGCCCAGGACGACTGCACCGGGAAGGTGGGCGTCATCGGCTTCTGCCTAGGCGGCGGCTTCGCGATCGCCGCCGCCCCCGACTTCGACGTCTCCGCCCCCAACTACGGATTCCTCCCCACGGACATCCAGGCCGTCGCGGCGCGCTCCTGCCCGGTGGTGGCCAGTTACGGCGCCAAGGACCGGCAGCTGAGAGGTGCCGCCAACCGGCTGCGCGGCGCCCTCTACGACGCGGGGGTGCGCAACGACGTCAAGGAGTACCTCGACGCAGGGCACTCCTTCCTCAATGAGGAGCCCAACGGCCCGAAACCCCTGCGCGTGGTACTGCGCGCGATGGGCACCGGTCCGCACCCGGAGTCCGCGGCGGATGCGTGGAAGCGGATCGAGGCCTTCTTCGCCGAGCACCTGCGAGAGCCGTACAAGGGCAAGCACGAAGCCCCACCCGACTCCTGACAAGGGCTCTGAAGAGCGCCGGGGCGGGCAGACCGCGCCGACCGGGTGTACCGGTCAGGCGACTACCCGCTCTCTACGTGGTGGCGCCCCGGTGCGCACACCAGCAAGTGGCCCCGGCGGTACCGTTCCCCTGCGCCCGGTTCGCGCAGCATCCGGCCGGTCTCCACGAACCCGGCTTCGCCGAGCAGCCCCGCGAGTTCGTCCACCGGCCACCGGTAGGCCGTCGCCACGGCGTGGTCGAAGTCCGCTACCGGCCCGCCCTCCGACTCGAAGAAGGCGAGCAGGAGGTGGCCGCCGGGAGCGAGTACCCGACGGAACTCGGCGAGGTACGCGGGCAGGTCCGGAGGCGGGGTGTGGATGACCGAGTACCAAGACACGATGCCGTCCAACCCGCCGTCGGCCAGATCCAGGGCGACCATGGAGCCGACCTCGAACCGCAGATCCGGGTAGGTCTCGCGGGCTAGGCCGATCATCACCGGCGACAGGTCCACGCCGAAGACATCCAGGCCCAGTCCCCGCAGATGCGCGGCCACGCGTCCGGGGCCGCATCCCAGATCAGCGACGGGCCCGGCGCCGGTGTCCCGCACGATCTCGGCGAACGCGGCGAGCACGGCGCGGTCCAAGGGAAGGGTGTCGAGCTCGTCGCGGGCGAACTCCGCGTACCGGGCGGCCACGGCATCGTAGGCGTGCGCTGTTGCGCGGAGGCGGGAGGCGGGTTCGGTCACGGGTGAAGACTCTCATGCTCCGATCCCCGCCTTGGCCACGCACCTGGCGTCCCTGCCTGACCCGGGCCGCCGAGGGGCACCTCATGGGCGTCCTGGGGTTGACCGCAGGTGGATCGGAGGGCTGGCCGCATACCGGTCGGAGGCCCCGGTTCCTAGCGTCTAAGGATGAGCTCCCCACCCGTGAACACCGGTCCCGGACGCGGCGCACTGCCCCTCCGGGAGATCTCGATCTTCGTTCTGCTCGCCTACGGGCTGGCCTGGCTCGTCTTCACCCCGCTCCTGCTGAACGGCACCTCGCCGGCCGACCCGGCGTTCGCCGTCGCTTCCCAGGTCTACATGTTCACCCCGGCGGTCGCCGCGCTCCTGGTGACCTTCTTCCTCTGGCGTCCGGCGAACGTGTGGCGGGCCTTGGGACTGAGCCCGCTGCGCCCGGTACGCAGGGTCGGCGGGTACACGCTGTCCGCCTTCGCGCTGTTCGTTCTCCTGCCCGCGGTGAGCCTGCTGGTGGCGGTCGCGTCCGGGGTCGTGCAGCTCGACCTCGAGCACTTCTCCGGGATCCGCGAGGTGCTGGCCGAACGGGCCCCGGAGGCCGCGGCCGCGATGCCGGAGACCGGGTTCCCCTCGGAGGCCTACCTCGTGGTCCTGGGCGGGGTCGTGCTCGCGTCTCCGCTGGTCCTGCTGATGTGCTTCGGCGAGGAGCTCGGCTGGCGGGGTTACCTGCTGCCGCGACTGATGCCGCTGGGCGTGTGGCCCGCGCTACTGGTCAGCGGGGTGATCCACGGCCTGTGGCACAGTCCCCAGCTATTCATTCACAGCACTGTGGGCAGTTTCGGGATCGCGGAGAACCTGTCGTTCCTCGCCTCCGTCGTCCTGATGGGGCTCATCCTGGGCTGGCTGCGGCTGGCCACCCGGTCGGTGTGGCCCGCCGTGGTCGGGCACGGGGTCAACAACGCCTTCTTGCCGGTCATCTCGCTCACCCTGATGCACGCCGACGGTCCGAGCGCCCCCTGGCTGTTTCCCGGGGGCAACGGAGGACTGATCGGCTTGGCGGTCATGGCCTCGGCGGCTCTCGCGGTCACCCTGCTGGTGGCGCGAAGGAGTGGTGTGGTCGGCTCCGGACCGGTCAGGGCCGGTGCGGCGTCCCGGGAGCACGGGTCGGCAGGGTGACCTCGGACGGGTGGTCGGCGTCGTGCACGACCTCGAAGTCCACCGCCCGCATCTCGGTGTCCAGCTGGTCGCCGGTACCGGTGTTGCGGGCGAACCGGGGGTGGGCGCCGCCCGCCACCAGCACTCGGAGCCGGTGGCGGGCGCGGAACACGTGGCCGGTCGGCCACAGCTCGACCTCGGCGACGCGCGTGCCGTCGGCGGCTTCGGGGGTGTGCGAGTCGAGGCGGACCAGGCCGTCGGTGACGTTCCTGGCGCGCCCGTTCGGTTCCACGTCGCACAGCCGGACGAAGACGTCCGCGTCGGGTGCGCTGGTGCGGACGTGGATACGGGCGCTGACCGGCCCGACCACCCACAGGTCCTCGGGCAGGGCGGGCCCGGTGAAGGTGAGCACGTCGTCCCGTTCGGCCAGCGCCCGGTTGTCCACAGACCCGCCGCCCCGCATGACCGAACCACCCGCGCTGGGGGTGGGGTCCCGCGGGTCGAAGCGGAACCGGGACGGGGACGCGGTGTGGGAGCCGAGCGCGGGTTCGGTGGGGGAGAGGACGTCACCTCCGCGCAAGTGCCAGGTTTCGGGAGTCCCACCCGGCGGCGGCCAGGCGGGTGACCTGCACCAGCGGTCGGCGCCGCCCACGAACACCCGCACTTCGGGCTCGGGCAGGTAACCCCTGTCGCGCAGGGCCAGGTCCAGGGTCGCGAACGCGTCCCGCAGGTGCTTCGGCGACATCACCCCCTGGCCGTGCGACCACGGTCCGATCCGCAGCCGTACCTCGCGGCCGCTCTCCACCAAAGCGGAGTGGTCGCGGAGCATGGTCGGCAGGAAGAAGTCGAACCAACCGCCGGAGAGGTGGACGACCGGCGGCATGTGCTCCACTGAGCTGAAGTCCGTACCCTCCCAGTACGCTCCCGGCTCTGGGTGGCGCAGCCACTCCTGGAACCAGTCGACGTGTTCGCCGACGGCCGCCGCGTCCGCTTCCGTGATCGGGACTCTCGCGCACGCCTCCCGCATCCGGCGGTCGGCGTCCGCCTCCTCACGCAGCTGGCGTAGGAAGGACTCGCCGCCGGGGGAGTGCAGGCGGTGGACCACGTCGGTCCAGCCGAGCGCGCTACCCAGGGCGAACGCGCCGCCCGGGTACAGGAAGGGGTGGATCCGGGAGGGCGCGTCCTGGATGACGGCCGCACGCCACTCGGGGATGTGCTCGCGCGCCAGTTCCCACTGGGAGAAGCCGAGATAGCTGGTGCCGATTGTGGCGAAGCGGCCGGGGAACCAGGGTTGGACGCGCATCCACTCCACCGTCGCCGGGCCGTCGCCCTCGGGGGAGCGGAACGGCGCGAAGGCGCCGCCGGAGCCGGAAGTGCCGCGCAGACTGACGTGCAGGACCTGGTAGCCGCGGGCGGCGATGAACCGGTCCAGTATGGCTTGGGGGCCGCTGCGGCCGTAGGGGCCGCGCATGAGGACGAGCGGGGCCTGGGGGTCGTTGCTCGGGTAGCGGCGGTCCGCCAGGAGGGTGGCGCCGTCCGGCATCGGGATCTCGAGGTCGTGTTCGACACGAACGGTGAACAGGCTCTGGGTCAGCGCTCGTCGGCTGAGCAGGGTCTGGTTCTCGGGCATGTTCTTCCCCTCCTGCAAGGGTGAAGCGTCCGGGCCACCGACCCTACGCTGCGGGCCCTGCAGGAGGGGAGGACCCCGGTGGTGGTCAGCCCGCCAGCCGCTGGGCGGGCAGCGGCACCGAACGGCGCTCGCGGCCGGTGTAGCTGCTCAGCGGGCGGATGAGCGCGTTGGCTTCCTGCTGCTCCAGGATATGCGCGGTCCAGCCGGTGATCCGGGCCATCACGAACAGCGGGGTGAACGTCGGGACCTCGAATCCCATCAGGTGGTAGGCCGGGCCCGCCGGGTAGTCGAGGTTCGGGTGGATAGCCTTGCGCTCGGCCATGGCCCGCTCCATCGCCTCGTACAGCTCCATGAGCCCGTCGGCGCCCTTGAGCTCGGCCAACTTCCCGAGCGCGTCGTGCATGGTGGGGACCCGAGAGTCTCCGCGCTTGTAGACGCGGTGGCCGAAGCCCATGATCTTGCGCTTGTCGGCGAGCGCCTGGTCCAGCCAGCCGGCGGCCCGGTCGGCGGAACCGATCTCGGTGAGCATGTGCATGACGGCCTCGTTGGCGCCGCCGTGCAGGGAACCCTTGAGCGCGCCGATCGCCGCGGTGACCGAGCTGTAGATGTCCGACAGCGTCGACGTCACCACACGGGCGGTGAACGTGGAGGCGTTGAAGCTGTGCTCGGCGTAGAGGATCATCGAGACCTCGAAGCAGCGCACCACCTCGGTCTCGGGCACCTCCCCGAAGCACATGTAGAAGAAGTTCTCCGCGTAGTCCAGGCCCGGGTCCGGCTGGACGGGCTCCAAGCCCTGGCGGCGCCGGTGGTCGGCGGCGACGACCGTTGGGAGCTTGGCCAGCATCGCCTCGGCCTTCACCCGGTTGGCCGCGACCGAGTTGTCCTCCTCGGCGGGGTCGTCCGCGCCGAGGTAGCTGATGGCGGTGCGCAGCACGTCCATGGGGTGCGCGGTCTCGGGGAGGCGGCGCAGCAGCTCCAGGGTGTGCCGGTCCAGGGAGCGGTTGGCCCGCTCACGGGCGGTGAACTCGCGCAACTGCGCCGCCGTGGGCAGTTCCCCGTACCAGAGCAGGTAGGCGACCTCCTCGAACGTGCACGAGGCGGCCAGGTCCTGCACCGGGTAGCCGCGGTAGGTCAGCGAGTTGGAGGCCTCGTCGACCATGGAGATCTCGGTGGTGTCGACCACCACCCCGGCCAGGCCCTTGCGGATCGCCGTGTCGGTCATGCTCACCACATCCGTTCAGATCGTGAAGTTGAAGACGTCGCCGTCGAAGGCGTTGTAGGCGGGGTAGTCGAGGAGTTCGTAGAGGCGTTTGCGGGTCTGCATCCGGTCGACGACGCCCGCCTGGGTGCCCTCGTCCCGGATGGTGCGCAACCCGTCCTCCACTGCGCCCATCGCCAGGCGCAGTGTGGTGACCGGGTAGATCACCATGTTCATCCCGAGGGACTCCAGCTGCTCGGCGGTGAGCAGCTCGCTCTTGCCGAACTCGGTCATGTTGGCCAGCAGCGGCACGTCCACGGCTTTACGGAAGGCCTCGAAGTCGGCGGGACCGCGCATCGCCTCAGGGAAGACCATGTCGGCGCCGGCGTCCACGTAGGCCTTGGCGCGGTCGATCGCCGCGTCCAGGCCCTCGACCGCCGCCGCGTCGGTGCGGGCGCACACGAGGAAGCCGTCGTCGCGGCGGGCGCTGACGGCGGCGCGGATCCTGCGGACCATGGTGTCGGTGTCGGCGATGGTCTTACCGTCGAGGTGCCCGCAGCGCTTGGGGTTGACCTGGTCCTCCAGGTGGCACCCGGCGATCCCGGCGTCCTCCAGGGACTGCAGGGTGCGGGCGGCGTTCATCGGCTCGCCGAACCCGGTGTCGGCGTCGATGAGCGTGGGCAGGTCGGAGACCCGGGCGATCTGGCCGCCGCGCCCGGCCACCTCAGTGAGGGTGGTCAGGCCGATGTCGGGCAGGGCCAGGTCGGCGGCGATCACCGCGCCGGAGACGTACACCCCGTCGAAGCCCAGCTCCTGGATGAGCACTGCGGTGAGCGGGTTGACCGCGCCGGGGACTTTCAGGAGACGGTTGGACGCGAGGTCCTCGCGCAGGCGGCGTCGTTTTTCGTGCGGGGCCGTGGTGGCATGCAGCATCAGAAGATCCCCTTGGAGGTGGGCAGGCCGTCCGGTGTGGTGGCGGAGTCCTCAGTGAAGGACAGCTCGCGCACCTCGTCAGCGGTGAGTTCGGGCAGGCGCTCGACAAGTCCGAGGAAGCGGTCCTGGTCCTCCTTGGACAGGACCCCCTCGGCGAGGTTACGGAACTTGGCCACGTAGTCCGGGCGGGTGAAGGGGCGGGCGCCGAGCGGGTGCGCGTCGGCCATCGCGATCTCGTCCTCGATCACGGTGCCGTCCTCCAGCTCCACGACCACGCGGCCGCCGAAGGCCTTCTTGGTCGGGTCCGTCGCGTGGTAGCGCTCGGTCCACACCGGGTCCTCGACCGTGGTGACCTTCTGCCACAGCTCGACGGTGTCCGGGCGCTGGGCGCGCTCGGGGGCGTAAGACTTCTCGTGGTGCCACTCCCCGTCCTGGAGGGCCACCGCGAAGATGTAGGGGATCGAGTGGTCCAGGGTCTCCCGGCTGGCCTTCGGGTCCATCTTCTGCGGGTCGCCCGATCCGGTGCCGATCACGTAGTGCGTGTGGTGGCTGGTGTGGATGGTGACCGAGAGGACCTTCGAGGTGTCTCCGACCTTCGGACCGAGCCGACGGGCGAGGTCGATGAGGGCCTGGCTCTGGTACTCGGCGGAGTGCTCCTTGGTGTAGGTCTCCAGGATGCCGCGCTTGGCCTCGCCCGGTCCGGGGAGTTCCACGACGTACTCGACACCCGGGCCGCTGAGCAGGTAGGCGATGAAGCCGTCCTCGCCCTCGTAAGCGGGGGAGGGTGCGCCCTCGCCGCGCATGGCGCGGTCCACGGACTCCACGGCCATCTTCCCGGCGAACGCGGGGGCGAAGGCCTTCCAGCTGGAGATCTCGCCCTTGCGGGACTGGCGCGTGGTGGTGGTGACGTGCAGGGCCTGCTGGACCGCCTGGTAGACGGTCTCGGTGTCGAGGTCCAAGAGCGTTCCGATGCCGGCGGCGGCCGACGGGCCCAGGTGGGCGATGTGGTCGATCTTGTGCTCGTGCAGGCAGATGCCCTTCACCAGCGCGACCTGGATCTCGTACCCGGTGGCGATGCCCCGCACCAGGTCCCGGCCGTCCCGGCCCAGGTGCTGGGCGACGGCGAGGATCGGCGGGATGTTGTCGCCGGGGTGGGAGTAGTCGGCGGCGAGGTAGGTGTCGTGGAAGTCCAGTTCGCGGACGGCGACCCCGTTGGCCCAGGCGGCCCACTCGGGTGAGACCCGGGTGGACGGCGGGGTGCCCATGATCGCCGCGCCGGGCGTCAGCGGGTGCCGGGTGGCCTGGGCGCGCGCGCCGCGCACGGGGCGGCGGCGCAGGGAGGCGGCGGCCACGGCCGCGTTGTCGATGATCCGGTTCCCGATCATCTCCACGACGTCGTGCTCCACCGGGACCCCGTCGGTCGCCACGGAGGCGATCCGGTGGGCCAGCTGCTCTTCCTTGGCGGGCCCCTCGGAGCTCCGGTGGACCCGGACGCGGTGCTGCACCATGTTCATCCCCTCGACGCTGTTGCTGTGCGACCGATGCTGTGCGACCGATGCTGTGCGACCGATGCTGTGCGACCGAGGTTGGCACGGTGGTAAGGGCAGGTGGAAGGACCTAAATCTGCTGGGTTGTGCTAACGGGGTGGGGTGATTCAGCTAAGCCTGCTAAGGCTGTTGTGCCGGCTGAGGCGTGCTGAGGCCTGCTCATTCCTCATGCCCTGGCCTGCTCATTCCTCATGCCCTGTGGGTGTGCTCGTGGGCATGGCTCGTTGGGTTTTGGGGGTGGGTTCGCCCGTGGGGGTGTTGGGTGCGCTGGGGTAGTGGGTCCGCTGGGTGGGCCCGCTTGGGGTATTGGGGCTGTTGGGGTAGTGGGGCCGCGGTCTTGTGCGGGTGGTTCTCCCCCTTTTCCTGCCGCTTGATGGTGGCCGTCTCCGCTGCGCGCCTCAAGGTCGTCGCCATCGAGCGCTTCGCGCGTCATTGGCGCTCCACCTTGACCCGCTTCGCTGCGACGGCGGGTCGGCGGCAGTCAGGAAAGGGGGAGGTGTGGTCGGGGTAGCGATGGTCCGGCCTTCGGCCGGACCCCAACGGCACAAGCACGGCCTGGCGGCCGTCAGCGGCCACTCCGCCGGCGCGTTGACGGGTCGGGTGTCGCGGCGGGTCATGCTCTGCTGCGAACCCCTCGGCCTGGGGGCCGATGCCTGCCCCTGCGCCGGCGCGGAACGGTTGCGGGTGTCGCGGCCGGTCATTCTCTGCTGCGAACCGCAACGGGCGGCCTTTTTCCCCGATGATCTTGCCCCCAGCTCCACCCTCGACCGTCGAGAGTGGAGACAGGGGCAAGATCATCCCCTATGAGCGACCTGGAATTCCCGGTGCCAATAAACACCACACCAGGTGGCCTGAATCAGGAGCCTGAAGAAAGTCAGGGGGCACCCCTGACGAAAGTCATGCATTCAGCACGAACCAGCGATAATACTTCCTTTGTTCGACCCTTTCGCTTACAATAGAAGAATGACGATCTCTCCTGAAGCACCCACCCCCACCGGGCACACCCCGGTGGATACCGCGGTGGTCGCTGCTCGGGACGAGACCACCGCGTTCTTCGACCGCGACGTGCCCCCGGGAGCAGCGGGCGAGGTGCTGGACCAGGCCACCCGCGTGTGGGAACACCTCGACCAGATCAAAGTCTCCATGGCCGCACGGCTGGCCCAACTCGAAGCCACCGGCCAGCTGCTGGAACAGGGCGGACAGAGGA